>CAOXUF010000042.1:7890-12355 GCA_948560485.1 uncultured Eubacterium sp. | reverse complement strand
TTGGTAATATTTGATACACTTAAAAGGATTACATTTCGAGCCTGTTTTTTATTAACGATATTGTATTGAGCAATAAGTTTAAAATATCCTATAAAAATTGTCCCTGCAGCACAAATAATAATTATACTATAGGCTTCTCTGTAAGCATCACCATATAAAAAGGTGATAATGTTAGGCCCTAAAATAACAAGAGCAAGTCCAATTATAATGTTAAACCACAGCGATATTCGGCAAACTTTTGCCACTTCATATTCATCTTTTCCCTTTGCTAATTTAGAAACAAGTACTCCCATTAATGTATCTGGAACAATTGCAATCTTATCAACTATAGACATTCCAACAGAATATACTCCAATATCTGAAGATGTAATATTATCAAAAATCTGGAGCATTAATATATCTATTTTATAATTTAAAGTGGTCATGAGCAAAGCTAACATTGGAAAAAAACCCATCAATAATAATTTCTTAAATAGCAAAATAAGTTTCATATTAAATTCAATATAGGGCTTCAGCATTATCGTAAATACTATGCCACGAACTACTTCTACAAAAGAATATATAAAAAAAGCATAAAACCAATTGCTTTCAGTTAATAAATATAGCAGAATTACCAGAAATACTTCCGCAAATGCGGTAATTGTCCAAAGTTTATTTCTTTTATTCGGATTTTCTACTAAACATATATACCCAACAACATTTGCATATCCTTGAATTGGAATTAATATTATGGCTCCTGAATAATTTAAACTATTAAAAAATCGAACAGCTAAAATTAAACCTAATATCATCCATACTGTAAAATATAGTACAATTATGCTTAAATATTGATTATAAATAGAATCTTTACCATAAGTTTTCCAAAGATATGGATAGGCCTGGTGTAGCCCAAAAGTGATAAATATGGCTCCAATAGACGATATGCTAGTAACTGAAGCCATATCTCCTTGAAGAGTACTTCCAAGATACCTTGCAACAAGAATAGACTGAAAAAAAGCAACTAAAATTGTTATAATTCTCGAACTGATTGAAAAGATATATTCATTTTTTGCAAATTGTTTAATCATTGAAAAAGAAATATGTTTCATTTTTATTTTCTTATCCTTATTCTTGTACTTTTGTCATGTTTAAACCAGATTTATAAGTACTTTTTATTTGAAAACTACTTATAAGTAATCCTAAAACAAACAGCCAAGAATTCCCTGTAATATCCCCTGAAAACATGGAATTCACAAATGAATAGATAAATAAAACAACCCAGAGAATATTTTTATTGTGTAGTTCAGTTTTAGCACAACTAATCATTGTTCTAAGCATAATTACTGTAAAATATATTCCCAAAAGAAATCCCTCTTCCAAAAAAATTTCTAACAATAAATTATGAGGATAGTTGTAACTGACAACACTGTCAACCTCAAGTAATGCGTTTTGTGTTCCTCCAAATCCTATTCCAAATGGAAAGTGATTCTTTAATACAGTTAATAAATCCGCATATAATATATTTCTATCCTCTTGTTTTCCCATCCTAAAATAAGCCAGCTTATATTGAAGTCTTTGAAGGAAACCATGATCATAAAGGTATTTTCCACCATAAATAAATGCTGCCAGCATTATTGATACCAATATTACATTTTTAAGATTAATTCTTCTTATATTTAATATTTTATATTTTCTTTTTGCCCCAAATAACACATAAAACAATGCTAAACTTATAGCAACTAATGTACCACGTGATTCACACATTACCATTTGTCCAAAAAGAATGAGTGTTGGAATTATATAAATAATTTTTTTTGTTTTTACAAGTCTGTATAATGCCAGAATGCCTCCAAATCCTAAAGTTCTTGATGCAAAAATAATATTTTTCAAATCCTGAACTTTTAACTCATAACTTACTCTAAAATTTGAAAATCCAATCATATAAAAATTCTTGAAAGCATAGGCTAACATTGCCAGAATAATAAGATCAATATAATCATCTATTAATTCAGTTGCATCATACATGTATGTACAGAAAATAATTATAAATATAATCATGGAATACAAATATTCGCCGAGTTTTGGACCATAATATTCTTGAACGGGATTTTTTAAAACAGGTGTTAATAAAGCATAAATTAAAACAAGAAACAAAAATAATATATAATAAAATTCACTTCTGTAAAACCGTAGAGTCTTTAGCTGTATTGCTTCAAGTGCTGGAAGAATATAAGAGAAGGCAAAAACAAAAACAAATGATATATGTATTCCCCAATAATTAAACATCATAAAATCAGGAACTATCCAAAAAATTAATGCTAACCCTATTATAAGACTCCTCAACTTTTTCTCATTGATTAATTTAATACATTCTATAGACATTCCGATTCCTGCAAAAATGTAGAATATTAAATAAATAACACTCATCAATTTTTACTCTCTTTCAATTATTCTTATATGTGTCTTAATTTTGAAACAATAGTAATAATACAGCATAGTAACAATTATTCTCTTTTTTATATACGCTATCTCTGGTATGTTTTTCATTTTATCAGTAATTTCTTTTCTCATAGTTTTAAAAGCAACAAAATATTTTTTGGCAATATCTGCATTATTTATATTACATATTTTAATCATTTGATAATTTATATGTTTAAGTCCTTCCAAAAACAAAAGCTGTAATTTTTCGGCTTTGATAGAATGAGTTTTATAGAATTGTGCAGCATTTAGTATACTTTTTCTGATATCTAAAATCCGTCCATCCATAGAATTTGATATTGAGGTTTTTACATATCTATATTTTGAAAAATATTTATTTACTGTAAGTACATTATTAGCAACTCCTAAAAACTTCAAATTAAAATTCAAATCCTGTCCAATTCGTATATTTTCAAATTTTAGGTCATATTGATCAATCAAGTCCTTTTTATAGATTCTGCATCCTGGAAAAGGGTCCATCATATACTTACTGTACCATGTGGTTTTCTTCTCCATTTTCTTGAACTCACTTATTAATAAACCATGTTTTTCTCTAAGATAATTTCCTATAATACAATCATAATTATTTTTATCTGCTAATGGCAGTAAAAACGAAAAAAGCTCCTTTTCCATAATATCATCAGAATCGAAGAAATAGATATACTTGCCTTTTGCAGCTTTTAGCCCGTTATTTCTAGCCGCTGGTGCCCCCTGATTGTTTTGACTTAACACAAGAAAATTTCTTTTATCTGTATATAATTTACATATTTCAAGTGATTTATCAGAACTGCCATCATCCACAGCAATGACTTCAACTCTCTCATTTGCTTGTGATAAAATAGAGTCAAGCGTTTCCTTGATATAGTTTTCAGCATTATAGACAGGTATTATAACACTTATTAGCACCTTGCTCATAAAAAAGAATCCTTCCTTTTTAATATGTAAAAATAATATGATAAATACGGTTCTGATTTAAATAACTAATAATAAAATATTATAATGATATTTCCATTAAAGCTTCATATACTCTTTTGCTGTTATCAGAATCATAATATTTAAATATCCTCTGATGTTCCTTGAGATATTCATGCGAAACAGTAAAATTATTTTTAACTATTGAATCCAAAGCTCCTAGCAAATCATTAAGAGTGTTTTTTGAAACACCAAAAAGATTGTTGTCATAATCAAAATATCCTTTATCATACTGAAATTTTCTAAAATCTTTTTTATCAAACTGATAAAACAATATAGGCTTCTTCATATATACCATATCAAAAAATACACTGGAGTAATCGGTAATCATCATACAGGAATTTTTCAAAATATCCTGTATGTCATAGTTTTCCCATGATGCAATAATAACCCTCTCTGAATTGCAATCTTTAAAATAATTGATATAAGATTGCATATTTCGATGAAGATAAAATAACAAATTCAAATGATTATCCTCTAATATTTTGATTAAATTTGAGGATTTAAGAAGTTCAACCCATTTATAAACATAATCAGATGTACCTATATCCGAATTTACATCATTATTTTTTTTTGAATTTAAGTTAAACCAATATCTCCATGTTGGCATAATAATAATTTGTCTTGTGCTATTTTCTATATTATGGAGATTATCAAATCTTGGGAATCCCGTTAATCGTATACTATTCTTGGAATAACCAAAGTTATCCTTAATAAATATAGTTTCATCTATAGTTGCTGTAATAAAAAGATCAATTTTTGATCTATCTGCAAATAACCATCTAACTTTATTAATCGTAATTCCATGCTGCAAAAATATATTTCTTGGATGAAATCGACCATTCATTTCCATAAATGCACACATTGCTGCATTAGGTTTCCCACCCTTTTGGGAACTGATATTAAATTCACATAAAAAGTAAGCTAACCAATGCTGAATACTTCCATGTTCAATCGTTTCTCCAAAATCGGACACTTTATGATAATCAACAGAGTCTTTTTTAATTGCATAGAAGCACTTTTTCTGCGGCTGCTC
>CAOXUF010000042.1:0-7880 GCA_948560485.1 uncultured Eubacterium sp. | reverse complement strand
ATTATCTCGGGCTTCTGCTGGTTCCTCGCAGATCAACCAGGTTCCACGATATTTCTTTTTGTAAAAGGGCTTTATTAATAATGCAACTGTCATTGGAAAAATTGACAGATAATCTTCTAATTTTACATCCTTTAATCTGTCAAGAAGATAACTTAAACTTATCATTTTTACGCTTCCTTTGAATTAACCTTATGTAGATTTAAAAACATTTCTATCATTTTAGTTATTTTCTGGCAAATTTTCTAAAAATAAATCCTCTTAAATTATTAGGCATAATCATTTGAAGAATTAATCTTACTAATATATTAATAGTGTAACGCAAAACATTAATAATTTTTTTTTGCAACATTAATTTTTGAATTGCTGCCTCACTTTTAAAATACTCTATTCCTCCTCTTCTTTGATACATATCTTTACCAACCTGAACATCAACTAAAACATGGGAAAGATTTGCAAAAATAAAATTCTTTTCTGCAAGTCTGATCCAAAGATAATAGTCTTCATTCCAAGGCCAGCTTTTATAATTTCCAGCAGCTATTACTGCCTGTTTACGAAACATTACTGTCATATGATTAAATGGGCATCTTCGTTTCATATAATGTTTAATTTCTGCATTACAACAAGGTACACAGCGTTTTCCTACCACTTTATCCATATCACCAATAAATTCTCTAATCTGACCACCTACAATAGATACTTCTGGATGTTTCTGCATAAAACCCAATTGTTTTTCAAAACGATAAGGCCTGGAAACATCATCACTATCCATTCTGGCTATAAGTTCATTTCGGCAATGTAAAACTGCCGTTTTTAATGCTTCTCCTAAGCCCTGATTTATTGGCTTCCGAATAATTTTTATTTTATATTCTTCTTGCTCACAGATGTTTTGATATTTAACAATGACTTGATTTATATTACCAGGAATAGTTCCATCTATAATAAGCACTATTTCATCCGGCTTAACCGTTTGCTCAACAGTAATACTTTTTAATGCTCGATCAAACCATTGTGGGTTATCATTTTTATATACAGACATTGCCACAGAAAATGGAGGATATTTTTTGTGTGTAAACATAATCAAATTTCTCCTTGTATTTATTTATCAGCGTTCAATAACTTTTTCGCTTCTTCCAATTTCAAAGTATAATCTACATTTTTAATTTTTCCTGTTTCTAACAAATAATCTCCATAATCTAATGCTGTTGCCTGCCCCTCTTGAGAAATATTTTTGCATTTAAATACATTAATAATTGTCTGTACAATTATTTTTATATCTCCCCAAAATGTTATATTTTTCATATACTCAAGATCTAAATTTAGTTTTTCTTCCCATGTGATTGCATTTCGTCCGCGCACCTGCGCTAGTCCACTTAAACCAGGACGAATTAAATGGCGTCTTCTTTGCTCATATGTCATAAATACCATATCCTTTACGAGCTGTGGACGTGGCCCTATAATTGCCATATCCCCTTTAATAATGTTAATTAATTCTGGCAGCTCGTCAAGAGAAGTTGAACGAAGCAATTTGCCAAACCTTGTTAATCTAATAGAGTCGGGGAGAAAATTCCCATTGCCATCTGTTTTACTATTCATTGTCCGAAATTTTAAAATCTTAAAAAGTTTCTCATTCTTTCCTGGCCTTTTTTGGATAAAAAATACAGGTGTTCCTAAATTAATATGTACAAGAATTGCAACAACAAATATAATTGGAGAAAATACAACTAAAGCCCAAAAAGCCAGTACAACATCTAAAGGACGCTTAATAAATTTTTCATATATATGATTAAGATAAGGGATATTTTCTGGATGCTTTTTTCTTTCTATATCTTGCTCAAACTGCTCAATTATTCCTGCGATTATCCCCAAGATACTACTAAAAATCAAAACATTAATTATCATTTTTTTTGTAATTTTTTTATTATTCATGAACATAAAAACAAATACTAACGATTGTGTTTCGTTTTTCTCCAATCTGATAAAATTTAATTACCTTAAAAAGGCCTTATTACAAGCAACATGATTTTTTAATTAAATTCTGAGCTGACTATATCGATTATTTTTTTTCTGTCAATTTCCGAGGTTTTTATGTCACTTGGCAAACATAATCCGCGATTAAAAATATCCTCACTAACAGAACATCCGTTACAGCTTTCTACCTGAATAAACTCATTTTCTTTGTATACAGGTTGTAGATGCATTGGTTTCCATATAGGACGGCTTTCAATTTTTTCCTTTTCCAGTGTTTCCATTAGTTTTAATGGTGTACTTCCTTGTTTTATCCATCCTTCTCCAACAGTAATACAAGATAACCAGTTGTTGGATTCACCGTCATCATTTAGTGGATTCATTGCCAATCCTGGAATTTTTGAAAAAGCATTTCTATATTCGCCATAAATTTTTTGCTTTTTCATTTTATATTCTTCTAAGGTAATTAGCTGGCCACGTCCTATACCCGCTACGATATTACTCATTCGATAGTTGTAACCAATTTCCTTATGCTCATAATGTCTTGCTGGTTCTCTAGATTGTGTAGACCAAAACTTGGCTTTTTGTATATCTTCTGCCTTGTCTGATAAAAGCATTCCACCTCCTGAAGTTGTAATAATTTTATTGCCATTAAAAGAGAGAATGCCATATTTTCCAAAAGACCCGCATTTTTTCCCTTTATAACTACTCCCTAATGCTTCCGCTGCATCTTCAATCAAGACTGCACCATATTTATTGCAGATGTTTATGATTTTATCCAGCTTTGCAGGTGTTCCATAAAGATGAGCCAATATAACAGCTTTAGTATTCGGATATTTACGAAAACCTTCTTCCAAAGCTTCCGGCGACATATTCCAAGTATCTTTTTCGGCATCAATAAATACTAATCTTCCTCTTTCATAAACAACCGGATTACAAGTAGCGGCAAAGGTCAGTGAAGAAGAAAGAACTGTATCTCCTGGTTCAATACCGGCCAATTTAACAGCTAAATGCAAGGCAGCAGTACCAGCACTCAATGCCGCTGCATATCCCACTCCAACATATAATGCTATTTCATTTTCAAATTCATCTACGTTTTTTCCTAATGGTGCAATCCAATTTGTGGCAAATGCTTCCTGAATATAGTTCATTTCATACCCATTCATTGTTGGGCTGGACAAATAAATCGTATTATTATTTTTTTTAATCACAATCATCTCCTAAACAGTATTTATGATAATTCTACTCATGGATTTAATCATCTTAGATTATTCATCTGATATGTTGGTACAATCTTTTTCACCTCCTCTCGTATCTCTTCCGAATCTAAATTTGCCACCTCATACAGCCGGTCTAACTGCCTGCTGAACATATCCATATCAAATTCAATCGGCTTTCCAATATGAATCATTTTATTTGGCGTATCCAAAAGCCCCTCTTCTTCCATCAAAAGTTCCTCATACAGCTTTTCTCCTGGTCTTAATCCAGAAAACGTAATTGGAATATCCTCTCCCGGCTTATACCCGGAAAGTCGAATCAGATTCTTTGCTAAATCCAATATTTTTACCGGTTCTCCCATGTCCAATACGAAAATCTCTCCGCCTTTTGCATATACCCCAGCCTGTAACACCAGAGAAACTGCTTCTGGTATTGTCATAAAATACCGGATAATCTCAGGATGTGTCACAGTCACAGGCCCGCCTTGTTCGATCTGCTTTTTAAACAATGGAATTACTGAGCCGTTACTCCCCAACACATTGCCAAAGCGCACCGCCACAAAATCTGTTTTTGATTTTACATTCATCATTTGAATCACCATCTCACACATCCTTTTGGATGCCCCCATGATGTTCGTTGGATTTACTGCTTTATCTGTAGAAATCAGCACAAACCGCTTTGTCCCATACTTATCTGCTGCTTTTGCCGTTTTATATGTACCAAAAACGTTATTTTTTATCGCTTCATTGGGACTATCCTCCATAAGTGGCACATGCTTATGTGCTGCCGCATGGTACACAATATCGGGGTGGTACTGTGCAAAAACAGACACTATCCGATGCGTATTTCTTACTGATCCAATCAACACAGTTAAATTTAATCCTGGAAATTTATCTCTCAATTCCTGCTGCAAATCATAAGCATTATTCTCATACACATCAAAAACAATCAATTGTTTTGGCTGATGACCGGCAATCTGGCGGCACAGCTCACTTCCGATAGAACCGCCTCCACCTGTCACCAGCACAACTTTTCCATTGACATAATCCAAAATTTCATCCATATTTACCTGGACAGGTTCTCGGCCTAGAAGGTCTTCAATCTGCACTTCCCTCAGCCGCCCCACGCTGACTTCTCCGTTAAGCAGTTGATAAATCCCTGGTAAAATTTTTATCCTGCATCCAGTTTCCCGGCAAATCTCAATAATCTCTTTTCTGTCCCTGGCCGGTGCTGAAGGCATGGCAATGTATATCTCATCCACCTTATACTTTTCCACCAGCTTAGGAATATCTTCCCTCTTTCCGCCAATAGGAACGCCATTTAAGATCTTTCCAACCTTGTTCTTATCGTCATCCACAAAACAGACAACACGCCCCTGCGCATACTGGCTGGTCATCATTTCTTTTAAAATAACAACACCACTCGTTCCAGCTCCTGCAATAAGCACCCGGCTGCCCTCTTTTCTGCTCTTCCCTGGCAATGTCATTGTCGTTAAAATCCGGTAAGAGAGCCGAACCAGTTCTTCACCAACACACAATGCCAAAAAGGAAAGAACATAATAGCTTCTTGGAACCTTATATTCGAGCATCAGCATTCCGGCAATTTGAATTAATGATGCCAGTCCGCAGGCTCCTACAATATGCCCAGCTTCCCGAACTCCCGCCACGCTCCACATCGTGGCATACATCCGCAGTAAAAAAAAGACTGCTATCGTAGCAATCACATAAAACGGCAGATAGGTGGATACTGCCTGAATATATTCCTCTGGAATTCTTCCAAGGTTCATATCAAATCGAATAAACAATCCCAAAAAAGAAGCCAGGCAGACCATACCAATGTCCACCGCCATCAGCACCAACATCCTGACCCGTTTATTTCCTGGAAGATATTTTTCTAATCGATTCTTGCTCATACTAAGTCATCTCCTCGGTTAAGATTCTCAACACAGAAAACAACTTCTTTATTTCTGTACATTTTTTCCATATTCATCCCCTGCCAGCCGAATACTCAGCCGAATCCTCCTTATTTTTCCGCAAAATGATAGTTCTATCACTACACTGCGCTTTCTTAGTCGTTGTTTTACCATCTTATCCAAATAATCACTAAGAACTCCATTTGCCCCTTTTATCTCTCCTTTTTCATTTACCCAGACAAAAGAGGGCCTAATACAATAATTTTTCTTTGGTTCATGCGGTTCTAATTTTATCTCCTTTAATTGGCAATCACTTTTTTCCAACATATGGCATAAAAACCGCTCTTCTTCCTTGTTAATGTTCCAAAAACATCCCTCTGCGCCCAAAAACCTGCTCATCTTTGGTACATGTTTTAATTCCAGGAAAAATTCTTCTGGCACATTAGTTTCAACAAATACATAAGAAGGAAATAATACTTCAATACAGGTTTCCAATTTCCCACCGCTTCTGCGGTCATATTCCTGATAGAGAACAAAACAGTGCTTATACTTCTTCCTTTCACCAGTCAGCACCCGCCAGATAACATCTACCAGCTCCTGTTCTTTCCCGGTGATTGTCTGTATCACATACCACATAGTCAAATTCTCCCTGTCCGGTTTTTCTTTAAAAACGTAAATATGGAATGTCGAAAAAGCAGGTTACACATTTCACTCAGCTGAATTATTATACAGTTGTTTAACACGAAAACAGGCCAAAAATAAGCGTGCTTCGCCATTCCGGAATATTTTCCCGGACGTTCACTTTTCCTTCTCTATGTTCCATCTTCGTCCTCCCCACGGCGATAACCGCAGGGATTCTTCAATATGTGCTTTTAGCTTTTTTACAATAAGCTTTTTACCATAACCTTTTTACTATGCCACAAAATACCGATCCTGTTCCAGCTTTATCCCAAAAAGAACCGTCTGCTTTCGGTTAAACAGAGGCACTTCAGCCACAGCAAACCTCCGATGCAGGTTCTGACGTACAATCTGGTGAACATAGTGCTCTAATGCCCCGTGTGCCGCCACAATCTTCTTATCTTCTCCCAGCATAACATCCGAAACGCCCATCGCGTTCTGCAGTTTTGTCCCGCAAACTTTCTGAAGAAATGCAAGATCCTGGCCTCCCACTTCAATCAGTTCGTCCTCCCCCATGGCATTCTTGCCAAAAGGAAAAAACTGGGGGAATTCACGGGATTTTTTTAATTCTTTCTGCAGTTTTTCCGGACAGCCTGTCTTAACAAAAAGATAACCGGGGAACATGATATCCTTCACCAGCCGGAATTCTCCGCCTGTGCGAAACGCCCTAAGTTTCTGCGGAATACGGCATAAACTGTACATGGACTTGGGAACGGCACGAATAAGAAGTTCTGCCGCTTCCTTTTCCTGTTCATTAAATGTCCGAAGAATATACCAATTCTCCTGTTCCATGCATTCTTTCTCCTTCCGGATAAATTTTCCTCTGGGAAGAATCTTTACCTTTCCGTCTTCTCTTTCCAGTCCTCTTCTTCCAAACTTCCAGATAATCTCCTCTCCCAAAACCATCATCTCTTTCCGGATAAAGCAGATTCAAAATAAAACAAGCCCTTATCCTGATAATAAAAATTTCGTAGAATACATGATTCTATGAAACTATGCTATAGTATACTACTAATTATCAATGATTTCAATAGAAATTTCTGCTAAAAAGTCTTTAAAGTTCTTAAGAAGCTATTAACATTGTTTTAATTTGTAGGAGGTTTTTGATGATGGCAGCAAAAGAAAAAGAAGTATTGTTTGAGGAAATTCTGGAAGCTTGGTTAGAGGAAATCTACCAGACACATGCACTTTCTACCTATGTAAAGTATACGCATCATGCAAAAAAGTATATTTTACCCTATGTTCAGTCTATTCCCATTAAACAGATTACACCTGGATACATGCTTCAATTTTTTGATGATTTAAAGAAAACATCAGAATTATCAGCAAAAAAGAGGGGATTAACGGGTTCGGACAGCATTATCCATACAACAGTAATGATTGTGAACAGGACGATGAAAACGGCATTGGCCAAAGGAATTATCAGTGAATGGAGCGGTATTTCCTGCGGCAGAAAAAAGAAGAAGACGCTGGTTCAGGTGCTTTCCGTGCAGGAACAGACAAAACTGGAAAAATACATAAAAGAAACCTGGAGCCAGGCGGGATTCGGGATTTATCTTTGTCTTTATACAGGAATGCGCCTGGGGGAAATCTGTGCACTTAAATGGGAAAATGTCCACATCCAGGAAGGCTATCTTACGATATGTGCCACTGTTCAGCGATTATCGGTAGGCCAGAAAAATGGCGAAAATAAATCCAAGCTATTCCTGACTTCACCAAAAACCAATTCTTCGATACGTCAGATTCCATTTCCTTCCTTTTTAATCCCTTTATTGGAGAAGAAATTAAAATCTGCAGAAAAGGAGGAGTTCCTTTTAACGTCAAAATCTAAAGGGCCGATGGATCCAAGAACCTTTCAGTACCAATATCAGCGTTTTTTGCAGCAGGCAGGAATTCCATATTATAATTTTCACACATTAAGACATACATTTGCAACACGCTGCATTACTTCCGGCATGGATCCCAAAACGCTCAGTGAGATCTTAGGCCATGCAGATATCAAGATAACCATGGATTACTATTTCCATTCATCCTTTGAATTTAAGAAAAAACAAATCGATAAACTAGCAGCCCTTGCCTGAGTTTTTCATAGAATCATGTATTCTAC
>CAOXUF010000041.1 GCA_948560485.1 uncultured Eubacterium sp. | reverse complement strand
AACCTGTTATTTACAAAAAACTCCCTAACATCTGATTCTGAGATAAGACTGCCATTGGCAAAAAGCCCGCACCGGTCCACAAACTCTCCACAGAAATCTAAATCATGACTAACTATGATAATCGTTTTTCCACTTGCTGCCAGACATTTTAAAAATCTTCCCAACTCTTCTTTAAAAATATTATCCATCCCCTTTGTCGGCTCATCCAATAGTAAAATATCCGGCTCTTTAGACAATATTTTTGCAAGCGCTGCTTTCTGCTGTTCACCACCGCTTAAATCATAAGGATGCATCTTCATAAGTGCTTCCAATTTCATTTCCTTTATCATTTTATCAGAAACATTTTCCAACTCCTCTGAAACAGTCTCCCTTTCAAATAAAATCTGTACATTATGCGGCAGTAACACTGCCTTTCCGTTCATTTTCAACTTACCTCTGTATGCCTTCAAAATTTTAGACAACAAAAGAAGCGTGGTTGTCTTCCCTGTTCCGTTTCCTCCAAGAATCGCAAAGATTTCTCCTTTTTCAACTTGCAGATTTAATCCCTGAACAATATCACGACCATTTTTTTCATAACGAAACCAAATATCCTTACATAAAACACTGTATTGTTTTTTTCGTGTTCCTTTATCTTTGTTCTTTTCAGAATCTATCCCGTTTAACTCTTTTTTTCTCTTACGATTCCAATTGTTTTCCAGCCATCTTCGTCCCTCAGCTACAGATATAGGGACTTCTCCTTCACTCTGCCCAAAAATCCTGCTTGGCACAGGCATTAAAGGCTCTATATCCATAGACAGACCTTTTTTCACCACTTCTCTTATTTTACCATAATCACTTACTTCACCTTTTTCTAACACCAGCACTTTGTCTGCCTTTTTTAAAACATAATTCAGACGATGTTCTGAAATAATTACAGTAATGCCAAAATCTTCATTTATTTTCTTTAATATATCTAAGAATCTTTCTGCTGCAATCGGATCTAACTGAGCTGTTGGTTCATCTAAGACAAGCACTTCCGGACCCATTACCATAACTGCTGCCAGATTCAATAGTTGTTTCTGCCCCCCTGACAACGAGTCCGTATCTTCGTTGTACCAGCCGGTAATATCAAAATACTCTGCGATTTCTGCTGTCTTAGCACGTATATATTCACTTTTCTCCCCAAAATTCTCTAATCCAAATGCCAGTTCATGCCACACTTTATCTGTCACAATCTGATGTTCCGGATTCTGCATGACATAACCTATTTTTTTTGCCTGCTCTTCATCTGTCATTTCCTCTATATTCTGACCGTCAAAGCTTACTGTCCCTTCAACATTTCCTGCCGGTCTGATTTGTGGTTTCAAACATCGCAGAAATGTCGTTTTGCCACAGCCGGACTTTCCACACACAACAATGAACTGCCCTTTTTCAATACTTAGAGAGACATTCTTCAGACTTTGTTTATCAGATACTTTATATTTAAAACTTAAATCTTTGATTTCAATCTGCGCCATCTTAATCCCTCCCTGATATTAATAAAAACCGGTATCAAACATAACAATGCATAAAGAATATAAACAAAAATATTTCCTTTATAAGCGATATATGGATAGTAATATGTAAAAACCATATCTTTGCATGATGCCCATAAAATAATACCTGCAAATACAATAATCCATATCATCACACCAATATCCCGTTTTTCTATTTTGTAATTACTGTAGTTTGTCCTTTTCCTTACTCCAAACCCTCTGGCTTTCATCGAGTCTGCTGTATCAATCGAATTCTCCAATGCCCATGTTGTTGTTATAGAAAAAACTTTGCTGCCTCTCTTTATTTTTCTAATAAATTTTTCTCCTTCATCTTCATTGACCGAAGAAACCTCTTTATAGTGTTTCATGTATTTTGGTATAAATCTCAATATCATAGAAACAAGTAATGCCACATGAGGCACAAATTTTCCCACTGCTCCAAAAAATCTTTCTATCCCCATTATCTGATAAAACGTAGAAAACCATATAAGCATACTGCATATAATCGCAGAAGACACAATACCATATATAATCGACTCCAACGTCACCGGATTACCGGTAAACAAATAGAATAACAATGTTCCTCCTCTATGAGAAAACAATGGATTTATAAAGGACGAAACGAAAAAAACGAAACTTACTATCAACAGATACTTTACTCCTTCCCGTCCTTTTAAACAAAAGTAATAAGCCAATGCTGAAAATATAGAAATCAGCACCAGCCCTAACTGCATCTGAAACATAGTAAGTCCTAATACTACCAAATAATATATGAAATTTACTAACGGATGAAATCTTGAAAACTCATCTTTCATTATCTTAAGTCCTCACCTAAATCGCACGTATAGTGCCATTCTATTTTGTCACCGGCTTTTACCTTATACTCACTGCAGCTTTTTTGCTGATACTCCCCATTCACACAATACAGCCACCCTGACTGTCCTCCACAGGAAAATTCGTAAATATTATCAATTCCTTCTATATAGGCATTCGTTCCTGTGAAAGATGCTTCCATTAATATATTGTTCTTTTTTAATTCTCTGGAAAGAACATCATAAACACTGTCATCTTTTTTGAAAGAAACCTCTTGTTCCTTCAATATAACGCCATCTTTCGGAATATGCGCTTTTAATCCATCATCCAGATCGTCTAAATTATCATAAATTGTAGAACATTCTACTAATATTGTGCAGTTTCCTGCAGTCTCCTTTATCTCATCTTCTGACTTACCTTTTGTGCATCCGCCAAAAATCAGACAGACTGTGATAAGCATAATAAAAAAATTATTTTTTCTTTTCAAAAATATTCCTGCTGCAGTTAATCCCAAAACTCCTAAAATTATTCCAAGCCATTTATAATTCTTCGCTGGTTTGTTATTCTGCATCATTTTTTCTTTTGTCATATTTTCCTGACTGTTTTTCTCTTCAGTCTCTTCTATCAGCGTTTCTGGTGTTTTTTTATTCTTTCTCTTCAATTTCTTTTTTGCTTTATTATTTTCCGCCAAACCTTCTTGTGTTTCCTTCACACTCGTATCTGTATTCTTCTGTAAGGAATCACCTGTTTTGTTTTGTCCTGTTATATCAATCTTTCTTGATGCTCTCTTTTTATTACTTTTCTGATTTAAGGAAATATTATCTTTTCGTTTCTTCTCTTTTGTCTTGTTCTTAAACGAATTTTTATTGTCGTTCATGTTATATAAACCATTTTCATCTGACAAACTTCTATAGTATGCCGTCAGTGAGTACATTGCCTGTTCCGTCGACATCTGATTTACAAAACTGTCTTCTGTATGTTTAAAACCACCATCCTGATAATATTGTAACAATCCATCCAATACTGTATGATTATCTTTTATAAAACGATTATCTGATACCTTAATATCCAATGCTGTCAAAGCTGCTAATACCTGAGCGGTACTTTCACAATTTTCACTTCCTCCACTAGAAAAAGCCCCGGATTTATTTTGTCTGGCTGATAACATTTTCACACCACTCTCAATAGCATTCTCCACCTTTTTCTGCTTACGATACTTTGACAGTGCCTGTAATACCATTGCAGTCACATCTGCTTCTGATTTTTTTCCTGTAATCGCCCATCCACCATCATTTAACTGATTATCCAGCAATATAGAAATCAATTTTTCCCGTGTTGTTTTTTCTCCTGTATATTCTTTTGCTGTATCCGGAATTTCATAATTTCCACAATCAAATGCCAGCAGACAAAACGCCACACTATTCATTCCCGTTTTTACAACATGATCTAATTCTGCTAATGGCCTAAGCAGATTATATCCTGCAAAATTATCCGGTGCAGTATTTACAGATGTCAGTGCCAATACTACCCTTGCATATTCCGTATACTTATTTTTTGATAAAACACCATGACATTTCTCCACTTCAGATTTCAGATTATTCAAATATATATTTAAATAAGATTCCGTCAATGTCCCATATCTGGCAAGCCCCATAATAAGCCACTCCCCACCTACGCTGCCATAGGTGGGACTGGCTACTTTACTTATTTCATATTCAGATATTTTATCAAGATAATTCTTCGTCTGTGATTTCGTCAGAATCGTACTTCCCTGTGCAGGCACAGCAAATACCAATAGGCATATAAACGCTATACCTACTACGGAAATATATTGAATTAACTTGTTCCAACATCTGCTCATCTTTCGCCTGCTTTCTTTTTATTTTTTTACTTTCAAAGATTTTACTTTACTCCACCTGCCAAAACTCTTTTTTCCTTTTATTATTCTGTAGGCTCTGACTTTCACATAACACCGAACTTTTTTTGAAAGTTTCTTCGTTGTATAAGTAGTCTTTGTAGTCGTTTTCACTTTGCTCTTTTTAAATTTCTTATTTGTTGCATACCGGTACTGATAACCTTTTGCTCCGGTTACTTTATTAATCTTTATTTTTACTTTATACTTTTTAACATTCGTTAATTTTTTTATTGTTACTCTTTTTAATGGTGCAATCGTAGTAGTTTCCGGTGTTGTTGGTGCTGCAGTGGTTGTCTCCGGCTCTGTTGTTTCCTCTACATAACCCAGATTTAGCAATGCTTTATCTACTTCTTCCTGTGTAGCATCATACTTTTCAAGAACTCTGACTGCCTCTGCTCTTGCCTCTTTCAATTCTCCTTCCGCATCAACACCTGCTGCCTGCTTCATCAGCTTATCCTTATCAGCTAACTTTGCACTTTCAATATTATCATACCAACTGTGAAATCCTAAATCAGCCCCTCCTGCATATACACTAAACTGTATTCTTACAACATCACCATCTTTCACAGGCTGAGAACTCATTCCATTACTCGATTCTTTATTATTAATGCTATACAACCAGCCGGACAATTCTGTATAAGAACCAGTTCCTAATTTCTGTTCATCCTCAAATAATTTATTTGTACTGGTATTTGTTGGTGCATCATAATGATAAACATAACCGCTTCCATAATCAACATCAATACTTGCCATATCCTGAATCGTCTGTGGAATATTTATAGCACCTGTATCTGCATTGCTGATGCTCTCTAAATAATATCCATATTCACTTGTTGTTCCATTTAGTTTGATGTTCTTTTCCTCTGCTGCTTTTTCTAATACATCCTGTACAGACGCCCCTTCATTAAGTTCTACTATCATCGGTTCTACTAAGAAACCTTGTCCAATTGTAAATCTCTCAATACTCATAGTAACCTTAATTGTTTTTGCTTCTTCTGCAAATGTAACAGTAATTGTAGATAAAACCATCGCCAATACAATCACTGCTGACAAAACCTTTTTTGTAATTCTGTTCATTTTATCCTCCTTCTGCCATTGATAATTTCCAGAAATGAATAAAAGAAAAGCCCTGCAAAATTGCAAGACTAAAAAAGCTGTCTGACAGACCTTCATAATCTGTCAGATAACATATATATCCTCTTCGCCTTGCCTGCGAATTCTGGTTTGTTGTGTTGACATATCCTGACTTAAGTTCATTCTACTAAAAGCGCCTTCCAGGACTCTCCCGTGGCATTTTGCTTTGTTCGTCCCTCATACAGTAGAGAAAGACTGTGCCGGATTCACACCGGACTTCCCTTAAACTGGCGACAGATTATTTTTCTTATCCCAGACCACAACAATTTATATCAAATTGACCTAATTATTGTAACTTATGTGACATTTGATGTCAAATTTATTATTCTCATGTATTTTGTTTCCATCTATTCCCTGACTTTTACTTTTCTTCTGCACATTATTTTACAAAAAATTACCCCTGCCAAAGTACTAATTGTTGTTGCCAATATCGCCGGCGCTACAATCGATGCAGGACTTTGGGAATGATACTGGCTTCTATATGCAATCATATTAACAGGAATCAGCTGCAGAGAAGATATATTTATTACTAAAAAAGTACACATTTCATTTGTCGATATGTGACCGGGGATAACTTTCCCATTTTGAGGAATTGGATCCTTTGACAATTCCTCCATAGCTTTTAAACCTGCCGGAGTAGCAGCCCACCCCAGACCTAACAGGTTTGCAATAATATTCGTCGTAATATGTGGTCTTGCTTTATGTTCTTTTGGCATATTAGGAAATAACCATCTTACAACAGGTTCTAATCCCTTTTCTGCTTTCCTTATCAATCCCGAGTTTTCCGCCACTTTCATAAAACCCATCCACATACTCATGATTCCCAGCATTGTAATGCAAAGTTTTACTGCTTCTTCCGCTGACTCTATTGCACCGTTACCCACCTGTTCTATTGTTCCTGTCGCTACACCATATATTACTCCGATAACAATCATAAACGCCCAGATATAATTAAGCATATTATCCTCTTTATATACTATTTGCTAACATCATATTACGTATCAATTTGTCCTATGACAAAAAAATTTTTTATAGTTTTTTTCTGTTATTTTTAGTAAATATTGCTATATATTCATGTAAAAATGCAATATTTGCTTTACTTTTACCCAATCTTGTTAATAACCTTATTTAAAACACAAAAATATGCCTGTACTTTTTTGTTTTTATAAAAAAAGTTTGTTAATTTTTCATTCCTCTCTTTTCTTGACTAAAATTTCCATTCGTTTTAATATGATACCCGAATGAAGGATGACACATATCCTATTCAAGGAGTAGCATTTTCAAATTAAGGAGGTATTTAAAATGAAAACCGTTACTGTAAACTTGAATTCAATTGAAAAAGTAAAGTCCTTCGTAAAGGACATTACAAAATATGATAATGATTTTGATTTAGTTTCCGGGCGTAACTTAATTGATGCAAAATCTGTTATGGGAATTTTTGCTCTTGATTTATCAAAACCATTGCAGCTCAACATTCACTCACAAAATCATGGTGATAAAATTGCTGAGGAACTAAAAGATTATATTTGCTAACTATCAATTGAATTTATAAAGCGGCCAGGCCGCACACCCCTACGAGAAAAGGGAAGTATATATCAACATATGTTGTCCTATACTTCCCTCTTTTCCTTTTTACTCAATCAACTGATTATAAATATCCCGCTTAGATACTCCTCTGTCTTTTGCAGTCAGTTTCATCGCTTCCTTTTTGTCGTTACCCTGCTCAATATAATAGTTTACATGTTCTTTTATGGTCATCTCTTCCCACTGTTTTCGCTTTTCCTCTTCTAACTCTTCCTCCGGCTTTCCGGCAATAACCAGCACATACTCACCCTTAGGCTCTTTCTCCTGATACAATTCTATTGCTTCTGTGATTGTAGTCTGAAACGCTTCCTCAAATTTCTTCGTAAGCTCTCTGCATATCGTTATCGGTCTGTCACCCAGAACTCTTTCCAGTTCTTTTAGAGTCTTTGTCAATCTGTGTGGTGCCTCATAAATGATAATTGTCCTTGTTTCTTTCTCGAGATTCTCCAACACCTTTGCTTTTTCCTTTTTATCCTTTGGCAGAAAAGCCTCAAAAACAAAACGTCTCGTCTTCTGCCCGGACATCGTAAGTGCCGTAACACAGGCTGCTGCCCCTGGAAGTGATGTCACTTCTACACCCGCTTCGAAACACTGCCGCACCAGCTCCTCTCCCGGATCAGAAATTCCAGGTGTTCCTGCATCTGTAATCAAAGCAATATTTTTACCCTGTAGCATTTCTTCTACCAATGCCTTTGCCTTATCATATTTATTAAACTCATGATAACTGGTCATTGGAGTACTTATATTAAAATGATTTAACAGCTTGATACTATTTCTTGTATCTTCTGCTCCGATTAAATCAACTTCTTTTAATGTTCTTACTACCCTATATGTAATATCTTCCAAATTTCCTATTGGGGTAGCACATAAATACAATTTTCCTGCCATATTTCTTCCCTGCTCTACTTCAAATCAAACTACTTCTTAAGCGTACAAAGACTTTTATATCTTTCCATATATTCTCAAAATTTCTTCCGTATATTCTCCCTGTGACTGATAAACAATTAATGGAGCTTCTACTTTCATCATTGACCCGCCTCCACGTCGTCCCTCTACTAAAATCATATTGGCGTCTTTATTCTCAAATGGATGCACCATTCTGAGACGTTTGGGCTCTATTTTATACTCATGCATGAAACGGATAATCTCAACCAATCTCCTCGGTCTATGTACCATGTAGAATCTTCCACCAGGCTTTAAGACTTTTGCTGTCTCCCGGATAACATCCTCTAAATTACACTTTATTTCATGCCTTGCAATCGCTTTTGGCTCTTCTAAGTTTTTCAATCCATGATGTTCTGTCATATAGGGTGGATTACAAGTTACAATATCAAAAGCGGCTCCGCCAAAAATATTCGAAGCCTCTTTTATATCACCTTTTACAATATCTATTTTATCCTGCAAATCATTGAGAAGAACGCTTCTCTCCGCCATATCGGCACTTTCTTCCTGAATCTCAAGTCCGGTAAAATGCTCTCCCTCAGTCTTCGCCTCTAACAGTAACGGTATAACTCCTGTTCCTGTACCAAGATCAAGGACCTTTTCTCCTTCCCTCACCTCTGCAAATCCTGTCAAAAGCACGGCATCCATACCAAAACAAAACCTATTTTTGTCCTGTATTATCTTATATCCCTTGCGCTCAAGTTCATCAATGCGCTCTCCATCTTTTATTTTCACTTCCACAATTATTTCCTCAATAGAAATCTATTTATCCTAATCTCAATTAGTCTAATTTAGAACCTTCAGAATCCTCTAGTCCTTTTAACTCTTTCAGCTCCTCTGCGGCCAAATCAAACTTCTTTTTCTTTGGCTTAAACTTCAATTCCTTAATAGCGTATTCTTTTACTTCCCTTTCGTCATTCTGTTCAATAACAATCTTAACTTTCTGACGAAGTACATTAACACTAACTACTTCACCCTTAAATCCATCAAAAGTTTTTACAAACTCACCTACATCCGGTAGATTTGAATTTAAGTGCTCGTACGCTTCCTGCTCATTTTTTAGACAGCACATTAATCTGCCGCATATTCCTGAAATCTTTGTCGGATTTAATGACAGATTCTGCTCTTTTGCCATTTTAATAGATACCGGAATAAATTCTGACAAATATGTGTTACAACACAATGGTCTTCCACAAATGCCCATTCCGCCTAACATTTTTGTCTCATCTCTGACACCAACCTGTCTCAACTCAATTCTTGTTTTAAATACAGCTGCCAAGTCCTTAACTAACTCTCTAAAATCAATTCTTCCATCTGCTGTAAAATAAAATAAAACTTTATTATTGTCAAACGTATACTCTGTATCAATTAATTTCATTTCAAGACCATGTTTCACAATCTTTTCTTTACATATCTTGAATGCTTTTTTTTCTTTTTCTATATTCTCCTCTGCCTTTTTATCATCTTCCGGTGTTGCCACTCTCATTACAGGTTTTAAAGGCATAATCACATCTTCTTCTGTAACTTCTTTTATATCTTCCACCACGTAACCATATTCTACGCCTCTGGCAGTTTCAACAATAACATGGTCTCCCTTTTTTATATCCAATTCAGCCGGGTCGAAATTATAAATTTTTCCTGCCTGTCTGAATCTTACTCCAATTACTTTTATCATTTCTTAATCCTTTCCTTTATCGTCAAAAACAGAACTTCCATTGTCACGTCAAAATTTACATTTGACTTTATTCTGTTTTGTGAAACATCTATCGCTTTTAAAATCTTATTTAAACCCGAATAATCTATTTTCCCTGACATCTCCTCAATAAGTTTGTAATCGTCTTGGAATATCAGGCTGTCGATATCCTTTATTGCCTTATACAAAAGAACGTCCCGAAACCAGATTCTCATAAGACTAAAATATTCTTCTATCTGCTTTTTAAAAGAAGCCGCTTCTTTCACATAGTTTGAAATAATATCCATACCTGCGCGCTCAAGAGCTCCTAACATTCCTGTCACATGCTGCTTTAACTCCTTAAAATCTTCCGAAGTGGCAAGTTTAATTGCTTTCCCAGGATTTCCTCCACTAAAAACTGCTGCGACATTCGCTTCATAATTACTCACATTGTACTGTGACATCAGTTGATTTTTAATAATTTCTTCCTTTACAGGCCGCATATTCAAAAGAACACATCTGGACAATATCGTTGGAAGAAACATGTCCGCATTCGTCGTAAGCAAAATAATAATAGCATATTCCGGTGGTTCTTCAATCGTCTTTAATAACGCATTCTGTGCCTGCACTGTCATCTTTTCACTGTCATCAACAATATAAATTTTATATCTGCTGCTATATGGCTTTATATCAATATCATCATTAATCTGTTCTCTGATTTCATCAACACCGATTCCTGACTTTTCATAAGTAACATATTTAATATCCGGTTGATTTTTTGAGTCTGTCTGTTTACAGGACTTACATTCCCCACAGGCTCTTCCTGTTACAACTTTATTTGAATCTTCCATACCAAAATCAAATTGCAGATCATTGTCAGCATAAAATTCCGGATTATTTTCCACGCACTGTAACGCTTTCGCAAACGATACCGCTAATCGCATCTTTCCTGTGCCCTCTTCTCCATTAATAATGTAAGCATGAGAAATCTTTCCCATCTTAATTGCATTTTCAAAATGCTTCGTTATATGGTTTTGACCTAAAACTCTTGCTGATTCCATAATAACCTTTCACAATTTATATACAATAATGAAATCTACTAATTGCTTATAAATACAAAATGTGCTTTCTCGTTTTCAACATTGCCATCTTTAATAATATCATATTTCTTTCATTGTTTCCACAATTTCAGCAATGCACTTACCTAAATCCTGATTCCTGTATCTTTTGCAAATTCCTGCTCCCACAATATTTTCTTCTTTGAAATCTTCCTCGTCAGCCAGAAAACGTCTGCAAAGTTCTGCATATTTTGGCTCACTTTGCTGTCTTTCTCTCTTTACTGCCCTCTCAAGTCTTTCACCACTCTCCACCTCTATATAAATAGGAACAACTACATCCGTTCCATAATATTTTACCATATCATTGTAAGATTCCAATGTTCCAATATATAGATAATTTCCCTTCCCTAAGTCAATCTGCCCATCATCTGCCGTAAAGTAACTCCACTTTCCATGAACCGTGTTATAATCTCTGCACTCTATAACCATTCCCTTTTCTTTCATCTCATCGAGCCTGTCTTCTGATACAAAGTGATATTCTACTCCCTCTGTTTCTCCCACACGCATTGGTCTGGTTGTATATCCTACTACTGTTCTTAAATTTAATTCCTTATTGTCTTTTAAATATCGAAAAATTGTGTCCTTTCCACTGCAACTTTTACCCAAAACAAAAAATATTTTTGACATAATAACTCCAATTCTATTTGTCCTCTGTGACAACTTTAATTTTATCTTTCTCTATTCCCTTAACATTTAATTTTGCTTCTTTGTAATATTTTATCTGCTCTATTACTTTTTTCGTAATTATCTCTCCCGGAACGATCAATGGAATCTCCGGTGGATATACATACACATACTGTGCTGAAATTTTACCTTCTGACGTTTCAAAAAACTCTTCTACTGATTTTTTGTTTTTTGCCTCATATATAGACATCACCGATATATCTTTTTTTTCTGAACTTCTGCTATTGATAATAATTTTTTCTTTTACTGATAAACTCTCCTGCATCGAATCTTTCAATTTTCTATCTATTTCTTCTAAAGCTTCTGCCAATTTTAAAATTTGATCCAAATCATCGCACATCGTCGTCATTCCCAGTACATACTTTGCAGAAGTCATCTCCATTTCAAAACCATATTTTTGTCTCAGTTCTTCCTCAAATTCCTTCCCGTCCATTTTATATGTATTTAAAAATATTGAAAGTTTACATATATCAAAATCAAAAACACCATTTTCCCCAACACATTCTTTTCCAAGAACTTTTATATTTTCTAAATTATTAACTTTCGTATAAAATCTGTCTAATGTTATTAACAATTTTTCTAGCTTTATTCTTCCATTATGTTGTAATTCCCTGATACATTTATCAAGACTTGCCATTAATACATAAGAAGGGCTGCTGGATTGATATATTGCAAGAGTATCCTGTATCCTATTTGCCTCTACCATGTTCCCACATAAATGCAGCAAAGCGGTCTGCGTCATTGCGGGCAAAGTTTTATGTGCACTTTCAATAACAATATCTGCACCTAACTTATATGCCGGTTTTGGTAATTGCTCATGAATTCCCAAATGTGCACCATGAGCCTCATCAACAATCAACATACTATCATATCTATGTACAATTTGCGCAATACTCTCAATATCAGAAACAATACCCTCATATGTTGGACTGGTAATTACTACTGCCTTAATCTTCTCTCCGGAATCCTTTGCCTTTTTTAGTTGTTCTTCTATATCTTTTGGATTATATCCTCCATGTATGCCATATTCTTTTATAAATTGTGGATAAATATATTCTGCTTTTAAATTCCTAAGTTCTATCGCATTGTATACTGCTTTGTGACAATTCCTTCCTATAATAATACTGTCTCCAATACCCGTCACAGCATGAATCGCCGCTAACAAACCACAAGAAAGATCGGAAGAGCGTCG
>CAOXUF010000040.1 GCA_948560485.1 uncultured Eubacterium sp. | reverse complement strand
TGTTGCTTTTAAGTATTTTCTGGTTGTTGATGGGAGACGATTATAAAAATGAAGTATATTTTGGCGAACAAGGAAACCGAACCTGGATTCAAATTCTTAGTCAAATTAAATAAGGCAGATGCAGGATATTTTTTATATAATAGTGCAGAAAAAGCGATGGAAAAGGCCAAACTTTTGTCTCTTGTGGAGTATCCTATTTCCTTAATATATGAACCAGTTAAAGATAATTATGGGGAATGGGTAATGCGAAAGACGTTTTTATATATTGATGGGAAACCAACTTTTGAGGATAATGCCAGAAATGAATTGCATGTAAAATTTTACTTGGAATCTGGAGAGTGGTTGAATCCTGATGAAATATAGGTAAAAGTAAATGTTAATGAAATGCTGGTTTTAAGTTATGGAAACATTAAAAATATATCAAGAATATAAATTCAAAAAAGGTGGAAGTGAATTTCATATTTCAGAAGGAGAAGATTTAAAGGTGAGATTATTAACAGGAGAAGTTTTACAAGGAACGCTAGCTGAAGTTAGTGGTATATCTCAATGTTTTGATATCGAAACAGACGCAGGAGTTATTACTGTTGATTGTGAAAATGTAGCAGATATTATACCAGTATAAAGCAATGAATTTTTAGTTTGATTGGGGAATCTATATGTAAAAAGTAATAGCACAAATGAATGTTCAGTTTCTAATGGGGGGGTATAGTATATGAGGATGAATAGAATTGCTGATGCTATAGAGGAGGCGATTGAGAAAAGATGTTTTTTGCCGGCTTTAGCATTATCTTTGGTTATACCTGATATATGTGCTAAATATGATTATCCTGATATTTATAATAAAAAAGCTGAATATGACGGGCGCAAAGGGCAGGGGGCTGCTTATTCTAGGTGGTACGATGATAATATTGGAAATTATGATATTGATCCAACAACAGGAATTGGATTACTTGATGGCAGAAGCTGCTGGAAATTAAGATGCGAGTTTTTACATAACGGGAGTGTTGATTTAGACGATTTTATGAGTATAGAAGGCAAACAAATAACATTCAAACTGATTTCTTCTGAATACTCTAATTTGAAATATAGAGTAGGTGGAGCTTCAGGAGTTAAGTATAGTGAAGATAAAAAGAATCAAGATATTGAGCTAGATATAGTAAATTTGTGTGGGAAAATATTAGCTGTTTTAAAGCATTCATATCTAACTGATGATAATTTTATTAAAGCAACAGAAAATGAAGCCTTAAATTATGTGGAGCGCTAAGCAGATAAAAAATGAAATTTAATCATGAAGAGGGGGAGCTAAATTAGCCCCCCTCTTCGTGAGATTTAGGGTCATTTGTGTATCATTCAAGATAATCAATATATAGAAGTTGCAATTTTCTATTAGGCATGTGATTAAATCTAATCAATTTTCTGTATTTTTTATTTTTCAGATACTTATTGGGTATCATTTTTCTTTTTAAGTAAAGAAAATTGTTTAGCATATTCTAATAGACGTATCATTTGTGGGTCGTCGGACGATATAATATCGTTTGGAGTACAATCAAGTTCTTTGCAGATAGATTCAAGAATTTCAAATTTTATTGAAGATGATGTTCCCTTGTAAATGCTGTCAATAGTAGGATAGGTTACTTTAATTCGTTTGGCTAATTCATATCGAGACATTTTTTTCTCATTTAATTTTTTTTGTATAGATATTTTCATTTTATGCACACCTCACTTTGTATATATTATATCATATATATTATAAGATTTTAATATAAAATTATCTTTATATATACTTGACAATATATATAGAATGATATATAATACAAAACATGAATACATGTAGGGCATACATAATTAGAGAAAGGAGGTAATGATATGACGATAAATATGTTTGATCTATTTTATGCGGATCTTTCAAAAAATACAGTAAGGTCTGAACAGGGCGGGATTCGTCCAGTTATCGTCATACAAAACGACACAGGGAATAAATATAGCCCTACAATAATCGTTCTTCCTATAACATCGGAGATTAAGAAAATAAATATTCCGACTCACTGTGTTTTACGTAAATCCGAAGAAAATGGGTTAGCAATGGATTCAATGGTTTTAGCAGAGCAAATTAGGGTTATTGACAAGAGCCGGTTGCTGGAAAAGTTGGGGTATATAGAAAATGTCAATGAGCAGAATGATATTATAAATGCGTATTTGGCAAATATCACTGGAAAAAAGAATTATAATTCAGTTTGGACGAAGATAATAAATCTATTTTATAGATTGGTTAGGGAGGGCGAATATGCAGCTTAAATTTGTAAGTAAGGAAGAGGCCCATAAGTTAATAGACATAATACCTAGTAATACGGTAATGATAATACAGTATAATGGGGTATTAGGGATTTCTGATTATGGAAGATATATAAAAAAGAGAAAGGGGAAAAAATATGTAGATAGATCTTCTGTGGTTGTTTTGGCAAAAGGCAACCCTGTAACAACATTAAATTTACATGATAAGTTCTTTAATAGTTTTAATAATTATGATAAGGAAAATACCATGAAATCCATATTATTGCCAAAAATGGAATAAAATACAAACATTTGTTCGATAAAACTCTTGACTAAATCGAACGCATGTTCTATACTAGATATTGCCAGAAACCAAAAGACCTATCTAAAATCATGCAAATGGTGTTAGCGCACCTCTGATTTAGATAGGCCTTTAATTCAACACAAATTCCGTGCCACAAGGATAGAATTTGAAGCGCAGAGTTGCACTCATATATATTGTACATATTAACTCAAATATAGTCAAGTAAAATTAAAGTTAAATCAAGCAATTCTGTAAATAATTAATCCATATTTAAAAAACTAATAATTAAATATAGTATAGGCATATATTGCGGCTAGTTAGATATTCCAAATTAGATTCAAAGATTATTTGACTTGGCCAGAGGATTAGTTAAATCAGTGTTTTAAAACACACTGTATTTTTTATACCCTTTTTTAGGGAATCTAAAAGAAAGGAAGAAAAAAATGGATTATGTAATTAAAAATTATAAAAATGTGTATATCCGGTTGAATAAGAATGGGACACCCGTTACATGTGCAGCGCATGAGAAAACATTATTTGAGCATTCAAAAGCAAAAAATATTCTTGATAGTTTGCCTAAGACACTAAAGAAGTTAAAGTTTACGGTAGAAGCTGTACCGGATATATTTTCAAAAGAAAATTTAAATACTAACAATGAAACTCGGGTAATAGAAGGTAGGAATTATGTTGTATCTGACGAGATTAAACAATGGGTGGAAAAGTTTGGAATTTGTGACGATATTTTGAAAGAAGCACAAAATAGAAAAAATGAATTAAATAGGGCATTATCAGAAATAGATAAAGAATTTGTCAATATAATTCACGAGATTGAATTTGAAGGAAAAATTGATTTGTATGGTGGGTGGCAGGAAAGAAATATGATAAAAGAAAATAGAGAAAGGAGAAGGCATATAAAGAATGAGCTAATTGTTATATCTAGTGTTCTTAAAATGGATCTTAGAAATCTTGACCGTGATGTGGTTGACAAAGTAGTTACAGGATTAACAAAAAGAAAATTTAGATATAGGGTAGCAGATGGGGACGTAGAAAATGTTGTGTAATATGTGTATGAGTATAATGGGAATTGGCACTACGTATGGACAAAAACGGCGGTAAACCTTTAAGTAGAAGAATTCACGAATGTAAAAATTCCATAGCTAGATTTATATAAAAGAACCTAATTTTTAGAAATGTATAAATAAGGCATTGAGGTAATGTAGAAATAAATAGTACATAAATCATTAGGAAAGGTGTATCAATATGAAACGGATAGAAATACCTGAATATATGAAACCTATAGTAGATTTATATTTTGCTGATAATGCAAGACAATTATATAATATGGTAGATAAAATTTTATTCAAATTGCATTTTGTAGATGTTGATAAGAATGATTTTTATTCTTTGGCAAATGAGGTTTTTATGTATACAGTAAGGGACTATGATCCTTCTAAATCTTTTGATGGTTTTTTGTATTCATGCTTATATAAAAAATTTTGTTCAGAAATGACTCGAAGATTTAGAAAGAAGCGTAAAGCAGATAGAATGTCGATTTCAATTGATACACCTATTGGCGATGATGAGAATTCTACTATTGGAGATATGATAGCAAGCGATATTACTATTGAAAAAGAAATATTTGATAAAAATGAAGAAGGATATAGTAAAAAGGTATTGTTGTATCTCAGTAAATTATCATCTGTTCAGAAAGAAGTTTTAAAATTAAATATAGCAGGTTATCTTCCGAATGAGATTCGAGAAGAATTAAATATAACTGAGAAACAATATGCTGATTGTTGTGCTGCAATCCATTCATACAGAAATGTTTCAGCTTTGTTTTAAATATTTACATATAATTGTTGAAAATAATAGGAGGAAATTTAGAATGGCAAGACCCAGAAAACAGACATATCCTTTGGAAACCTATTTGAACAGTAATAAGGATGGAGATATTTCTAATAATGCTGATACACAGAGGAAACCAGCATGGAAAGCAATCATTAATGGACTTATTGTAACAATTCTCACGGATGATTATATTCCGCCTATTATTCTTGCGGAAGAAAATAATAGTCAGCTGGATATTGTTGATGGGGGCAGTAGAACAGCAGCGTTTATGATGTATAGGTATGGCAATTATAAGATTACATCTTCTGTTGAAAATTCAGTCATCCAATATAAGAGGAAGGATAAGGATGAAGACGGAAATATTATTTGGAAAGATGCCACATTTGATATAAAAGGAAAGACTTATGATCAGCTTCCAGAAGAATTGAAGAAGAAGTTTAACGCATATCAGATCGAGACAGTTATTCATGAAAATTGTGATAAGAATAGGATAGCGACATATATTAAGCGTTACAATGAACATTCTTCAATGAACACAAATCAGAAAGCATTTACGTATATTGATAAGTTTGCTAATCGTATTCGCAAAATTATGAATAGTAGATTTTTCGTAGAGTGTAATGTTTACTCTGATAATGATAATGAGAAAGGTGCTATTGAGAGGATTATTGTTGAAACTGTTATGTGTATGAACCACCTTGAATCATGGAGTAAAGAAGCAAAAAAACTGTTTATATATATCAATGAACATGCAACAGAAAATGAATTTGATAGTTTAGAAAAAAATTTACATAGATTAGAGAATATTATAACATCTGATATTAAAGACATTTTTAATAAAAAGGATTCCTTTATCTTTTTGACATTATTTGATAGATTTACAAAGCTTGGAATAGGTGATTCTAAATTTGCAGAGTTCTTAAGGGAATTTAAAATGAAATATAGAGGTACATGTAGAAATGAAAATGAACTTCTGTTTGATGAAATCAAGCAAAGTAGTAGTACTAAGGCTAAACAGGTTATTATGGATAAATTAGATTTGATTGAAAATCTGATGAATAAATTTTTACATGCGAATAACAATGAATTTTGTTGTGATAATGTAGAGGAATTTATCAAAGAAAATCTTAACATGGATGTAGAAGAATTTTCTGATGATTTAGAAGATTATAGCAATACATTAGACAAACTGTTATACAAAACAGTGAAAGATGGATCTAAACTATTGGACAATCAAAATCGTTTGTCATTATTAGCAATGATGGTTTATTCATATAAGGAAGATAAAGATTTAGATAATTGGATGGCGTATTACGCAAAAAACAATAATACATATTTTGTGGATCAAAAAAAGAATTTCTTACATATGAAAAATGACTTTGACCGATATTGTAGAAAACATAAATTAAGTGCGTAGGAGGTATAGTTAATGAATGAATTTGCAATAGAGTGGGTAAAAGGAACTGAATAGCTGGAGTAACTGTGCCATCAAGAACATCATTAAAATTTAAACTATTAAAATTATCACAAGATTATCCAGAGGAGGAGAAAATCTTATCTGAGAATGAGGATGGTTCTATATTTGCACATATACCTGTAAGATATGTGAAAATTAGTCCTCCTAGACAAATATCTGAAGAACAGAGAGAAGCTGCTAGTGAGAGATTTAATAAAATATGAAAAAATAAGCAGGAAAAGAGGTAAACGAATGAGTTTGATAGGATATGCATTAAGAACAGCTAAGACATATTATAATTTAAAAACATATAATCATGCACTTAGAGTAGCGGAATATGTGTCAGATAATGATACTATTCCGAATGACAAAATGGATTTATGTATTTCATTGGCAATAATGCATGATTTAGTAGAAGACACCTGTTATTCACAATATAACATAATTCCAATAGAATTATCAAAAGGATTGAAAAATATAACGAAGCAGATAGACATAAAATATATTGATTACATAAAGAATATTGTAGCAAATAGAAAGGAATGTCCTGAAGCATATTGGGTGAAATTAGCTGATATAAAAGATCACCTATGTCAAAAGGAAACTTTAACTGAAAAATTAAAAGAGAAATATTTGGAAGCATTAAGATACTTACTTTAAGGAGGATTTATAATGAGATATTTGAGTAACGATGGAAAGGTATTTAATACGGAGCGGGAATGTTGTGAGCATGAAAAGATAATTGAAAATGAAAGAATCAATAGAGAAAAATTAGAACTTGAGAAGCAAAATAGATTAGAAGTGATTAATAAAAAATATGAAGAATTACAAAAATTAATTTCTGAATATGGTAAGGATTATGGTATAAAGCAAAAGCCATATTTCGCGCCATTTTATGAACTGATGGATATGCTATACATGTGACTTGAAAGCCGCATTTCATCGGGAAAATTGGAGGTAAGTCGATGATAAGTAAATGGGATATGAAGAATTACATAAAGAAAAATCCAGACAAGTTCCCTTATGTATATAAAGAAGAGGAAGATGGGCTATATGATAAAGAAACTGGTGAATATTTGTCATCATTAGAACATTTCCTTGATGTGTATCGTAAAAAATCCGGAGAATCATTTGAAAGTGTGTATTATGACCATATTGGCTTGAATGATTTTATCAGATGTACAGAATGTGGAACAGTAATATTTGCGTATGAAGACGAATCATATGATCCTAATTTAAAATGTCCGACTTGTACTGGATACAAAACACACTTTGAATATTGGACAAAAGATGAGATTGCTTCTGATCCACAAAAACAATTAGAAATAAGACATTTAGAAGAAATGACGAAAAGACAAAATGAGGAATATGAAAGACGGAAAAGAAGAAATGGTAAATATGACTGGCAAATTGGAAGTAAGAAAATTAGATTTAAGAGATATTCAATATCTTTTGAGTTAGAATGTGATGATATCACAGAATCCTATTTAAAGGGTTTGCGATTAGACGTAAAAATTTGGAAGAGAGAAAAACTAGAGGATCTCAATAGTTTCTTATGGAAAAATTTTACGATTCCTCTTAGTTGGTATCAGATCTATATTCAATTTATTTACCGACATTTAGGAAAATGTCATCCTTCTATAAGAAGTAAGTAGTATATAGGTAAGGCAAAAGAGAATCATTGAAACTAACATTTCAAGAAAGTAAAAGTAAATATTATTCTTTTTTACTTTCTTGAAATTAATGTATAGTTTAAATACAAATGTCACAAAAGTTTTGTCCAAGGAAGGATAATGTTAAAGAATGAAGATGTTCTTCATACTCCCAATTATTACCAGTTATTTGACTTTGTAATTCCTTTTTATATTTTATATATGAAGAAGATTGTTGTATTTTATAAGGTATATCTTTATCATTGAACGAAAATCGTTCTTCAGCTAGTTTTAAGCGAAGCATATTGTCTAAAGAAACAAGGACTGATTCATAATTTGCAAATGATATATATGTTACATTGGGATACGAATAACTTTGTATTGCACCTTGCATTTTTTTTTATTGCACTAAAATCAGTAGAATCATATTCACTAACGGATAAATTAACAAGTGGTAAATATTTGGAATATGCTATTTCTTTTAAAACTAAAGCGTCAATTGGTGACATTTGCTTTATAATCTCCACAAAAGAAGGATGTACGAAATCTTTTGTATCAGAGTTCATTGACTTGGCAAGTAAATTAGCATAAAGATTACGCAATTCTTCACTATTCATAGAATAGGAAATAGCTTGAATTGCGGGAATGGCGACATATGCTTCGGGTTCCACAATTTTATCAGGATCAACATTTTCAAGTTTCTTTTCGAGTAGTTTTTTGGTTTCGTCTATTGCATATTCTTTGTTAAGAATCCATTTATCAAGACCAGAAAATGCAGCATTAATTGCGCGAGGAATACGAGCAGCAAACTTGCCAACTTCCTGAACAGTAGGTTGTAAAGCATTTTCATAAAGTGTTGGAGCAGTTTTCAGAGTATCTCCAATAGCACCTGCGAGTTTATCAAGTCCTTCTGGCATAGGATCACGACCTTTCGATAAGATTTGACAATATTATACTATGTATACAAATAAATTGGAAGAAAAAGGAGAAAAATATTTTGGGAATTGTATTTGCGTGTTCAAAAAATAAAAAAGCAAAAGTGAAAGCTATAGGAAAAACGCTTAATCTGATGACATTACTTGTAGCAATAAGTAAATGTTTGGCTGAAAGAATATCGACAGAGAAGGGAGTGAGCATGAAAGAAGCAGAAGAAATAGTAGTGGATTGTATTAAATATGGTATAAAAACAGTAAAAGAGTAAATATGTACTTGAAAAATTCATTTTATGAGAAAGGTTAGAGAACTATATGGAAGCTAGAGAAGCAATAGAAATATTAAAGAAAAATTATCCGAAAACTGCAAAAATGATTGATGGAAGATATGTAGGTGGTTTTGACGATACTGAATGTGAATTGGGGCAAGCAATTTCTACAGCGATTATTGCTCTGGAAAAACAAGTCGCAATTTCAAGAGAAATAATTGAAGGAAAATATTTCTGTCCAAAGTGTCACAACTTGATGAAATATCCAGGATATTGTGGCTGCGGGCAAATGTTTTATTAGTATATTTTGCCAATGAAAATTTGATTTTATTTGATAATTCTGGTCATTATCGGGGTGGGATAATGGCGCAGATGCTTACGAACGTGTTCCCATCTATTCAGACGGAATCGCTAGTAAGCACAGACATGCACCATAGGTACATTGTCCATGTCTTATCACCTCATCAATGGCTGAATGATAATTTTTGTTTTAGGTGTTTTCGTTTAAGCAAAGAATTTTCAAGGTAGTATATCATTAATACATTTGAAGCTTTTAAATGAAGAAAGAAGGTGTAATATATAGAGAATAAAAAAGTTCTACAGTTATTTTCAGGAGGAAAAGACTCTCTTTTATCTACTTGTAAACTGTTGGAAAACAATAATATAGTTTATCTTATTACTTATGACAACGGATATGGTTTATGTAGTGAAAATGTAAAACATGGAGTAGATAGATTGGCTAAAAAGTATGGAAAAGAGCAAGTTAAATTTTTAGGAGTACATAACACGTCTGGAGTTTGGAGGAGTTTTTTTCTGCCATTCTTAAATTTAAAACCATCAGAAATAATTGAAAGATATGGTGAAATTACTTATTCGCAATTTAATTGTCTAACATGCAGGTTAAGTATGTATTTGTATTCAATAGCCATTTGCAGATGTTTTAATATTGGAAAAGTTTCTGATGGAGCTAGATATATTCAGGGATTCGCAATAGAAACTGGTTGTATGTTAGAAAGATTCAAGAGATTGTTTAAGGATTATCAAATTGAATTAATTTTACCTGTTATTAACTTAGAATCGGATTGGCAAAGGAAGAATGAATTATTAATACGTGGATTTGTACCAAAGGTGTTGGAACCACAGTGTTTATTAGGTGTTCCTTTAGATAACTGTAAATTAACAGAAGAAATTATTAATGGAGTAGCTTCGTTTTACGATAAAGAAATCGCTAGTAAGTGCGATTTTTTGATTGATATGGTCAGAACAACGATTAATATTGATATTCAATCAGAAATATGGATATAAGCAATCAAAGCGGTGAATCACGGGTTTCAAGTATAGAAAGGCATAGGCAAAATATGGACAAGTATGAATTTATGTGTATGGTAGATGATATTTTTGATGAGTGTGAAACAAAAGCACAGATGGACAGCAGATTAAAAGAAATGAGAAATATTATTCAACAGCAATATATACTAAAAATTGGTTTTAAACAGACTATGGGAGAATTAAAGTAGAAATTTTCTTTGAAATCCTGTTTTGCTTGGTGGTGATAAATATATGAATTTAGGTGATGTATATAGACATAAAGAGAATAATTCTATTATTCAAATAGATAGTTTTGCAACTCAAATGGGGAAAATTGGAGAGGGCGATTCAATTATTGTGTTTAGGCAAATTGAAAGACATAATGTATTTGAAATTGGTAGTTGTCCAAGTTTTAATGGATATGGGACACGAGAGCAAATAGAAAAAGAGTATGAAATGTTGGTTCCACAAGAAAAATTGAGTGAATATCAAGACTGGAATGATATTTTTGAATTGTTGAAATGAGTGGATGAATCGGAGGCGAGGCAATTTGGAGAATATTTTAAGTAAAAATAATGATGGATCAATAGATGTAATGGATAGATATGGTTTTACAGAATATACAGTGGGTAAGAATGAAACTGGAATAGTTGCTAAATTAGCAAATAAGTTATATGAATATGAGAATTTCTTCACAGAAAGAATTAAAGATGTACTAATGAATTATTTCGATGTTCCATCTGATACATATGCGTATAATTTAACAAGACATAAAACTGCTTTTTCTGAGGGAACCATGACTCTTGACGATTTTGAGGAGTTTGATGAAGAAATAATTGACGATATTGTGAAATATATAAAAGATAATATTTAACCAATAAATGAAACATTTCAACTGATGGAGGTGAGAAAAAGATGAATTACTATATTGCGGATACACACTTTGGTCATGATAACATTCGTAGATTGTCAAATAGACCATTTAAAACAATAGAGGAAATGGACAGGACTATTATTGATAACTGGAATAGCAGAGTATCAGATAATGATGATGTGTATATTTTAGGAGATTTTTCATATAAAAGCGAAGACCCGATTTCATATCTTAAACAGTTAAATGGGAGAAAACATTTAATTATAGGAAATCATGATTTACGACTACTGAAAAATTCGGCTTGTGAGAAATTTTTCGTAGAGATTTGTGATATGAAAATGGTTAATGATAATGGGACTCAGATTGTTTGTTGTCATTATCCGATGGTTGAATGGAATGGTTATTATAGAAATGTTTTGCATTTTTATGGACATATTCATAACAATTTTGATAATGAAACTAATCAATACATCTCTAAAGTTAAGAATGCCTACAATGTAGGTGTAGATATTATTGGTTTTATGCCAAGGACATTGAAAGAGATCCTTGAGAATAATTAAATAGACATCCTGATACTTTGGCGAGTTGGCAGGATGTCTATGAGTAACAAAACGGAAAGTCCGTCTTGATAAATCTGATTATAGCAATTCTAAGAGACTAATTCAAGTCGGTAATTCCAAGAAAAGCATTCCTAAAGTGTAGATCAATAGGATAGTGGCTGTGGTTCTCAGCCGTTGTATCTGATTTTTGATATATAAATGGGTATTTACCCAATGAATTAAATCATTCAAGACTAAAATTGGAGGTGGATTTAAAAATAGAAAATAGAATTGGAGAAGTAAGAAGAAATAATTTTGGAACTTTAATGAAAATTATTGATTACAGAAATTGCGATAACATTGTTGTTGAATTTCAAGATCAGTATAAATGTCAGAAAAACACTACATATGTAAATTTTAGAAGAGGACAAGTAAAGAATCCATATGATAAAACAGCATGTGGAGTTGGTTATATTGGGGAAGGGGAATATATAACAAAGGAATGTGGTAGATCAACAAAACTATACTCTTGTTGGATTCATATGCTTGAGAGATGTTATTACGAAATGAATCAAAATCTTCATCAATCTTATTATGGAACTTGTAGTGTTTGTGATGAATGGTTGAATTTTCAAGTGTTTGCAAAATGGCACGAAGATCATTTTTACAAAGTAAATGAACGTTTGCATGTAGATAAAGATATTCTGTTCCCAGGAAACAAAGTATACTCTCCTGAAAAATGTATTTTAGTTCCACAGCGTATCAATGAATTGTTTGCATATAAGCCTAAAAATAATGGGCTACCAGTTGGTATTTGTAAAACAAATAGTGGGGAATACGGGGCAAGATATTGTAACTGCAATTTAGGTACATTTAACACATTGGAAGAAGCATATAAAAAGTATGCTGAAAAGAAAGAAGAAGTTATTAAGCAGGTAGCAGAGCAATATAAAGGTATAATTCCGCAAGAGTTATACCGTGCATTGTTAAGGTATAAAGTTGATATCAAGAATGATAGAAATTATAAGATATAATCTTTCATCGGGAGTCATGAACCCACGAAAGATTCACAAAATAGCAAATTAGAGAAAGGATATAACAAGTAATTCCGGATAAATTAGCGTTGCAACGCCTTGTAGATAAAG
>CAOXUF010000039.1 GCA_948560485.1 uncultured Eubacterium sp. | reverse complement strand
TACGAGATGGAATCTCGTGACTGGAGTTCAGACGTGTGCTCTTCCGATCTTGTTAAATGTAAATGAATTTACAGAATTGCAGATTCAAAGCATTATAAACCACTTATCTTATCAATCTATAGAAGAAGATATTGCGATAAAGGATCCACGATTATGTATATTGGAAGATATATGGAGAAAGCAGATTTCGTTATTGGGTTTAAAAGAAAAAGTAATTTTTGTATTTAGGAATCCATATGAAGTTGCAATGTCTTTAGTAAAAAGAAATAATATAGATTTTGTTTATGCATTGAAGTTATGGTATTTTTATAATTATTGTGTGATTAAAAGTATCTCAAAAATAGATTATGAAGATTATATTATAATAAATGGTAATGAATACTATACCAATTCTATTGAGCAAATAAAAAAGATATCTGATTTTGTACAAAAGGATGTAATTAATATCAATATTATTAATAAAAAGCTACATCGAAATACTGTTAATGAATGTGAAGAAGTGACTCTTGAATTGCATAAAATTATTTTTGATATGTATGAATACTTATTAAAATTAAGTAATAAAAAAAATATAATAACAAACAATGATATAGACCAATTTAATTTTCTTTTTCTTAAGATTTATTCACAACAATATACAAAAAACGCAACTGATTTTGAAACTACTGCTTTTAAATGTTGCCATAGTATTTGTATAAAAGATTGGTGTCATTATCAGATGGAAAATAAGGCCAATCAAATTAGTATAGGATTAAATAAATATTTTAAGTCAAAAAAAATTAATACAATTTTTATATATGGATATGGAACGTTAGCAAAAAGTTTTTTGAACATAATAGAAAATCTTGATATAAATTGTATAAAGATTTTTGATAAAACAAATACACAAAATGTTATGATAAAAGGAAAGGAAATGAGAGTTTGTCCAATAGATGAAGGACATATATATAATGGATATTTGATTAATACAGCAGTAAATTATGAAGATGATGTATTTAGGATAGCCTCTCATTTTTTTCACCAAAATCAAATTTTATCATTATTTTCTATATTATATGATGTTTTAGAATGTAAATAGTTTCGATAATTATAAACTTGTGTTGTAGATAGGATAGATTACTTTTAGAAATGATATATCCGTAGGCTTATTTGATGATGGGTGCTGTCGATAAAATAGGATTTGTGAAAATTCCTTTTATTATAATATAAGAGGATTGTAAATCAATGTCTGCAATATAATCTGATATTCATTCCCGAAATTACAGAAAAATAAGCAATTATACCAATCCATTATAATGAGTTTGAAGAAACAGAATATAATACTGTAAAATATGCAGTACGTGTTGAGTATAATGTTATTATTATGTTTATCAGTAATATTGCTAACAATACCATTATAGCCAGAATTTTTAAAGGTCATGTTAGGTGAATTTTTTAAAAACAAAGAGTTCGGAAAGATTAATAAGTTATTTTATATAATAAAAGGAGAAGTAATTATGATCTTAGAAAAAACACTAGAAATTTGTAAATTTATCTCGGTCTGTGCAGGCAAAAAAATTATGGAAATTTATAATAATAAAGACCTGTTTAGTTGTGTGGAGTACAAACATGATAATTCTCCATTAACAATAGCGGATAAATGTTCGAATGACATAATTATAAATAAACTAAAAAAAGAATTTCCGCATTATGCTATTCTCTCGGAGGAAGAGAAAGACAATAAATCTCGTTTGAATAATGATTATTGTTTCGTTGTGGATCCTTTAGATGGAACAAAAGAATTTATGAAACGAAATGGTCAGTTTACAGTTAATATTGCATTGTCTTATTGTCACAGAGTTGTTATGGGTGTAATCTATGTTCCAACTACAGAAGATTTGTACTACGCATCTTCCGGCATAGGTTCCTATCTTCAACAAAAAGACGGAACAATTACCAAACTTCATGTTTCGACGGAAACCAACATAAATAAAATTCGTCTGGTCATGAGCAGTTCTCATGGCTGTAAAGAAATGGATGAATTGATAAGCAAGTATCTGCTTAAAAATTTTATTAAAATGGGAAGTTCTTTAAAGGGATGCTTGGTTGCCAGAGGTGATGCCGAAGTTTATTATCGTTATAATCCCACTATGGAGTGGGATACAGCAGCAATGCAATGTATAGCTGAAGAGGCGGGGGCAATATTCCGTCAGATGGATGATAGTGAAATGTTATATAACAGAGAAAATTCATTAAATGATAAAGGTTTTTATATCATTAATGATAAGAGAAATAGAATTTAAAAATATATAAATCTTAGCAAGGAGAAAAGTATGAATGAATTAACCCATTTAGACAAATTAGAAGCAGAATCCATCTATATTATTCGGGAGGTTGCCGCAGAATGTGAAAAACCTGTTATGTTGTATTCCATAGGAAAGGACAGTTCTGTTATGCTTCACCTTGCCATGAAAGCCTTTTATCCGGAGAAACCACCTTTCCCTTTTATGCATATTGATACTACATGGAAATTTCGAGAGATGATTGATTTTCGTGACAAGATAGCAGAAGATAAAAATATTGAGATAATTGTTTATACAAATGAAGATGGGGTGAAACAGGGAATAAATCCATTTGACTATGGATCTGCATATACAGATATTATGAAAACTCAGGCATTAAAACAGGGATTGGACAAATATGGCTTTACAGCAGCATTTGGTGGGGGCAGAAGAGATGAAGAAAAGTCCAGAGCAAAGGAAAGAATATTTTCTTTTCGAAACGAGGCTCATGCATGGGACCCTAAAAATCAGCGCCCGGAAATGTGGAATCTTTATAATACAAAAATTCATAAAGAAGAAAGTATGCGTGTATTTCCGCTTTCCAATTGGACTGAAAAGGATATATGGCAGTATATTTGTCAAGAAAAGATTGAAATTGTGCCCCTTTATTTTGCAAAAATACGTCCAGTAGTGTATAGGGATGGAAATATCATTATGGTAGATGATGAACGTATGAAGCTTTTGCCTGGTGAAGAAATACAGATGAAGAAGGTAAGATTTCGAACTTTAGGATGCTATCCGCTTACAGGCGCAGTTGAATCTGAGGCAGATACTTTAGAAAAAATAGTAGATGAAACCTTGGGTGCGGTTTCTTCGGAGCGCACCAGCCGTGTGATTGACCATGAGGCAGCTGGCAGTATGGAACGCAGAAAGAGGGAGGGATATTTCTAAGATGAATGGATTATTAAAGTTTATTACCTGTGGCAGTGTGGATGATGGAAAGTCTACATTGATAGGGCATATGTTGTATGATGCAAAACTGCTGTTTACAGATCAGGAAAGTGCATTAATTCTTGACAGCAAGGTTGGCAGTCGAGAAGGAGAAATAGATTATTCTCTTCTTCTGGATGGTTTAATGGCTGAACGGGAGCAGGGGATTACCATTGATGTTGCATATCGCTATTTTAATACAGAAAAAAGAAGTTTTATAGTGGCAGATACACCTGGACATGAGGAATATACCAGAAATATGGCAGTTGGAGCTTCTTTTGCAGACCTTGCGGTTATTCTTGTGGATGCTTCCAAGGGATTGCTTTTGCAGACACGCAGACATACAAGAATCTGTACCTTAATGGGTATCCGCCATTTTGTCTTTGCAGTAAATAAAATGGATTTGATACATTATAGTGAAGAAAATTTTAGAAAAATAGAATTGGATATCAAGCGTTTGATGTTAGAGTTTTCTTATGACACACTTACAATATTGCCTGTATCTGCTACTGAAGGAGACAATATAACCAAAGTTGTAGATACTATGCCTTGGTATTCGGGAATTTCCTTATTGGAATATTTGGAAGAAATTGATATTAAGCAGGATGAATCTGATAAATTATTTATTATGCCTGTGCAGAGGGTTAGTCGTCCTAATGCGGATTTTCGTGGTTTTCAAGGACAGGTAGTACAGGGAACTCTGCGTGTAGGAGATAAAGTTACGATTCTTCCTAGTAAAGAAAATGCGAAAGTCAGCCGATTATTTAATTTAGATAGCGAAGCTACAGAGATTTCATCTGGACAGGCAGTTACAATCCTTCTGGATAAGGAAGTAGATATTTCCAGAGGTTGTGTGATTACTATGGATGAAACACTTTCCACAAGCCGTTTATTTCAAGCAGATTTATTGTGGATGGATGACCTGCCATTGGTAGAAGGAAGAAACTATCTGGTTAAACTTGGCTCAAAGACCATACCTGCAACTGTTTTAAATATACATTATCGTATTGATGTAAATACTGGAGAAAAGATTCCTGCGAAACAAGGTTTTAAGAATGAACTACTTGTCTGTGATATCAGCTTATCAGAAAAAGTTGTGTTAAATACATTTAAAAAGTGTCAGGATTTAGGAAGATTTATTCTTATTGACAGGATATCCAATATGACATCTGCCTGTGGAACTATTAGGCACTCACTCAGACGTTCCGATAATCTGACATGGCAGAATATGGATATAACAAGAGAAATTCGTGCAGCGCAAAAGAATCAGGAGCCCAAGACTCTGTGGTTTACTGGATTATCGGGTTCAGGAAAATCAACAATTACAAATGCTTTAGAAAAAGCCCTGATTTCTTTGGGAAAGCACACAATGATTTTGGATGGGGATAATGTCAGGATGGGATTGAACCGAAACCTTGGATTTGTAGAAAGAGACAGAGTAGAAAATATTCGAAGAATTGCTGAAGTGGCAAGACTTATGAATGATGCAGGTCTAATTGTACTGGTATCTGTAATTGCTCCATTTTCTAGTGACAGAAAAAATGCACGAGAGATAGTTGGGGAAGCTTTTTATGAAATTTATGTAAATACCCCTCTTCAGGAATGTGAAAGACGGGATGTAAAAGGACTCTATAAAAAAGCGCGAGAGCAGAAAATACCTAATTTTACTGGTATATCCAGTCCTTATGAGGTGCCGGAGAATCCTGAATATATAGTTTCTACTGAAAATCAAAAAGTAGAAGATATTGTGGAACAGCTTCTCAAAGAATTGAGATATATATAAGTTTCAATATAAATATCATAATGCTCCGAAAGCTATGTATTATAAAAAACTTTCGGAGCATTATGATATTTATGTAATAAATTTTAATTAATAATATCGGACTATTTTTTCCAGTGTAGAAAATATAAGTCGGTCAATAAGTATTCCTACAAGAACAATTACTAGCATTATCAACATAACTTGATTTATATCTGCTAAGTTTCTCCCCATCATTAATGAATACCCTAAACCAGTAGTAGCAGTCATAACTTCACCGGACATGAGAGCACGCCAAGCAAAGGACCAGCCTTGCCGAAGACCACTGACAAATTCTGGAATACTGGCAGGAATGGTAATATGGAAAAAAAGATAAAATCCTTTGTATCCCATAGTTCGTGCAGCCTTTTCATAAATGGGATTACAATTCCTTATACTGCTTTCTACTGATAATGCAATCCCAAATACAGAGCCCATAACCACAACAAATATAATTCCGTCATTTTTTAATCCAAACCATAAGATAGCAAATGGTACCCAGCATACACTTGGCAAACTTTGAATACCCATTAACAGTGGTTTTAGATAACGCTCTGCAAATTTCCATTTTGTAATCAATAAGCCAAATAAAATACCGATTATAACAGATATGAAATATCCTGTAAGACATCTTGTCAGACTTGCTAAAATAGCTGGAAAAAGTTTTCCATCTTGACACATAGATAAGAATTTTTTTGCTACACCAATAGGTTCAGGAAAGGCATATGGACGCCACCAATTAAAAATTTGTGTACCCAAATAATAAAAAGCATACCATATTAAAATTAATACAATATAAAATATCAATCCCCATAATAAAATTTTTAAATATTTTTTTAACATTTTGTATATCCTTTTGAATTATTAATGATAGTTATGACATTTATTTATATATTATCCATATGATTTTGAAGTTGATAAAGGATTTCTTTGCGATAGTTAAGAAATTCTTTGCTCTCAATATGACGCGGACGTTCTAAATCAATTTCATATATATTTGTAATTGTATGTTCTTTGGCAGACATAAGAAATACACGGTCCGCAAAATATACAGCTTCCTCTACACTGTGAGTAATCAAAATCACAGTTTTTTTAGTATTTTTACATATTTTAGCGGTTTCTGCACGAAGAAGATTAGTAGTCTGTTTATCCAGAGCAGAAAATGGTTCGTCCATTAATAGGAGTTTACTGTCGATAGCCAGCGCTCTGGCTAACTGAACACGTTGTTTCATTCCTCCAGATAATTGATTAATTTTATATTCGGAATATTTTCCCATACGAACCATATTAAGAAAGCTGTAAGCTTTTTTTTTCTGCTCTTCTTTGGATAATCCTGAATGTTTTAATCCCATTTTAACATTATTAATTACATTCATCCATGGAAAAAGTGCTGATTCCTGAAACATCATAACTCTGTCGTTGTCTGGTTCGCAAATATTTTTGTTATCTAATGTAATGGTTCCGGAAGAAGGAGTCTCTAATCCTGCAATGATATTTAACAAAGTAGATTTTCCAGTTCCGGATGGACCAACCAAACAAATGAATTCACCATCATGAATTGTTAAGTTTATATTTTCTAACACATTTTGATTAGTATTAGAGAAATGTTTACATATATTTTTTAACTCAAGCATTTTTTTAATCCTTTAAATAAATTATTATTTTTTATTCTATATACATAGAAGTATTGGATTTTTCTATAAATCCTTGTTCAACACTTGCATTATAAAAATTATCGATAGAATTTTTAGGAATATTGGTATCTAACTTCATTCGTGAAAAAGAAGATTTAACAATATCACTATCCAATTCTTTTCCGGTAACATTTGCAATTTGTTGAATAATGATTTTATAGGCTTCATCCGGATTTGTATTTAAATAGTCCAGAGCCTTTTTCTGTGCTTTGATAAAAGATTCCTGAACTTCAGAATTCTTTTTCAGGAATTCTTCATTTGCAATTACAACTGCTGTTGAATCTCCTTCAGAATCGACGCCAAATCCATCATAATCTATTAGAATAGTGGCATCAGATTGTTTTATAATCATAGAAACCCATGGTTCAGGGACCATTGCAGCATCAATTTCGCCCCTGTCCAGAAGATTGACAATATCTGCATTTTCCGCTTCGATAATCTGTATTTTGCTGGAACCTTCACCAACTTCAAGGTTATTTTGGCTGAGAAGTGATAATAATGCTAGATGTTGTGTATTTCCAAACTGAGGAACAGCGATTTTTTTTCTGATTAGCTTTTTTATATCTGTAATATTAGAATCCTTCTTAATAACAAGAGCTTCGGCACCCATAGCTGAACCGCTAAATATTTTAAATTCCCCTTGGGATTTAACATTAGCAGTAATAGCTGGAACAGGCCCAATAAATCCTAAATCGATTTCTTGGGCAAATAAAGCTTCAACTTCTGCAGGACCGGCATTAAAAGCAGTCCAACTGACTTTATAAGAATCTCCAAGAGCTTCTTCAAGGTATCCTTGTTCTTTCATAATAAGAGCTAAGCTATGAGTAACATTTGGGAAATAAGCTACTCGCACATCAGTAGTAGATGATTCTTTGTCTTTTTTCTTGCAACTCATCAATAGAAGAGATGTTACTAACACAGCTATGATAATGAACATAATAAACAAACGTTTGCATAACTTTTTCTTCATGATAAATAATCTCCTTTAATATATAGTTATTAGTTATTTTCTCAACTTTCTCTCTATCATAATTTAATGCTAGTGGCAAAAGATGCCTTTTTTCAGCAATCATATAGCCATAGCTTTTATTATGTACATTATTCTGGAATAGTTGCGAAGGAAATAAAACGACCAGAAAACTTCGAGGAAGTTAAGTTATCTATAAATATAATATATCAAAATAAAAAAAAAGCAACTCATTTATATGCAAACGTTTGTGTTTGTTGATTTCATTGAGTTGTTATGGTAGAATATTATTATGGTTTTGAAATATTGTATAAAAACTGGAGGTTTAATATGTCGTTAAAGCACATAGCAGAAATTGCAGGAACATCAGTATCAACTGTTTCAAGAGTATTAAATAATACATCGCCAAATTGCGCATCACAAGAGTTAAAAGAGAAGATATGGAAAGCAGTAAGAGAAACTGGTTACATTCCAAACGAGTCGGCAAGAAATTTGAAAAAAGGAAAGGAAGTTCAAATATCAGTAGCAAATATATATATTTTGTTGGCTAGAATAGATGATTTACAAAAAGATCCTTTTTTTTATGAATTAAGTAGATGTGTAGAAACAGAAATATTAAAACATCATGGAGTAGTGAAGGGGATTTTTGTGTTAGAAGATTCATTACCAGCATTAAGTAACAAAGATGGAATTATTATTTTGGGACGATGTCCCAATAAAAACATCATAGAAATGAAGAAAAAGACAAAGAATATAATTGGAATATGGAGAAATCCTATCGAAGAAGATATAGATGAAGTGGTTTGCGATGGAGAAAAGGCAGTTACAATAGCTATGGAATATTTATTTTCTCTTGGACATAGACAAATCGCATATATTGGAGATTGTTCTTCGGAAAATAGATATGTGGGATATAGCAGTTTTTTGATTAAGCATAAAATTGGATTAAATTATGATGCAATTTTTCATATTTCACAAACCAATGAAAATTGGAAGAAGGTTATGGAAAGTTTATTGCAACAGATTAAGTTAAAACAATTATTAGTATCAGCAATTTTATGTGCGAATGATATTGTAGGTATTGGTATTTTAGAAGAATTGAATAAATATCCTAAAAAGGTTAGAGAGCAGATTTCTGTTATTTCGATTGATGATATTGAAAAAAGTTCTATGATTTCTCCTATGTTGACTACTGTACATATACCAAAGGAGGAAATGGCTCATATGGGGGTTATGATTTTGAAGGATCATATGAATGGTGGACATAAAGAAAAGGTTAGGGTAGAATTTCAAGGTAAATTAATGGTGAGAGATAGCTGTCAAAAATTAAGATATGATAATTTTTAGAATAACAATTCTTACAATTAAATTTTTATACTTTATGTTGGTCATTGTTTTAATCAAAAGTCAAAGCAATATTTATGCTTTGTTTACAGAAATTTTATCCCTAGTAATACAATAGTTTCCCATTTCTAATATAATAAAGAAAAACAGGTGATACTATGATGAATACAATCATGTTCAAGCTAATCACATTATAAGCTTGGATTTCAGATGATAAACTAATCTCCTGTTTCTAGATAGGAGCTTTTGTTGTTTGGCTATGCAAAAATTCGATAGTTACCAGAAAAAGGGCAGCCCTGTTCTCCTGTGTAATATAAAGTCAGAGTCTGAAAAAGAAAAAATCATCAAATAACTGAAAGCAATGAAAGGGTATGTACTGTTTGTTGATATTGCTATGGGACTTGTCAAGATGTTATACCTGAGATATGGGAAATATATCAATATATCCAGTTAAAGATATAATATGCGACGAATTTATATCAGAGACTAACATGACGGAATATCTCCACTAGAATTTATTTTGGTTTATGGCAATATTAGGGATTTAGCAATAACAAAAATAATTTTTGAGAAGCAGGAATCCTTGAAAAAATGGAGCTGTTGCTCTGGTAGATTATTTATCTACTTTTGCAACAGCCCCATTTTTTGATTCAATCATTGATTATATACAAGGCAATCCTAATATTTAATTTAAATTAACTATTGCTGTTGTTTGTGCAGAATCATTAAAAGTGACAGTTATAGATGCTCCAACGTTACTGCTTATAGTAGCAACATTTATAGATACTGTATTACCATTTACAGTATATTGATTTCCTCTAGTCCAAGTAACTCTAGAACCATCTACTTTTGTTATAACAATAGATGAGATAGCTGTAGCGCCATCAGGATATACTACATCAAATGTATTATCTGTAGCACTAATTGTAGTTTTACTTACATATGATGGTTTATCACTAACTTTAGTAATAATAAATTTCACCTGTAATTCGATTTTCTGCTGACCATTTACATTCTGATCAGGATCAAATTCCTGCCATATTGGAGAAGTATAATCAACTTTACCACAGATATTGAACATAAATGATACACCAGAATTAGCTCTACCAAGGATACCATTAGCAGTAGGTTCATCCAGTACAGCAACACTAGATGTAGATGTAATCTTATATGCCTCCGGCATTCCCTTTAAATCAACATTAAATTTAGTAGGATTAGCAGAATCAGCATTTGAAGTAACAGCATATGCTTCAGTAGTTAATAGGGTTGAGTTTGTAAGATTAAATGCAACATCACTTAATGTAAAAACAGCACCTGTAACAGTTTTATTAGCAACATTAGCAGCATCTAATGTCAAATCAGCAACCTGAGTTGCAGCACCAGTAGTAACTGAGGTAATGGAAGCACCACTTATAGGTGTAATTGCAAGATATACACCAGCATGGGAAGCATCAGATGCAGACATAACATCTGAAACATCATCTACTAAATTTACAGCAGCAGCACTAGGGTTAGCAGCATCAATTGGAGTAGTAATATCACCATTATGAACCATTGCTTCTACTGCTACATTAACAGGAACACTACTCTTATTTATAACAGCAGTAGCATTTGATGTAATATTAGTTGCAGCAGCAGCAGCATTTGATAAAGCATCTGACACAGTCATATCAGAACCAGTCATTGATAATAAACCATATGGATCAATATGGAAATCAAGAGCCTTGTCTGTAGGTAAAATAATGTTATAAACCTGAGTGTTTACATAATGAACAGTACCTGAACCATTTACAGTACCGCTAGCAACGTTAACTGTATCGGCAGCGAATACAGTTGCAGGGCTTACCATCATGGTAGCCGCCATGAAACATGATAAAAATTTTTTGTTAAGTTTCATTTGTCATTTCCTCCTTGAAATAGATTTTTTTAATTTTGAGATGGTTAATTTTCAATATTCAAAGTTACACCTACAGCTAAAGTACTTATATCTTCAGAATTTTCATCAACCAGATGATAAGTAAGAGTACACGGATATGTACCGGCAGCCAAATCTGATTTTAAAGCGATATCCTGTAAAGCATAGCCGACAGGAATCATTGGAGATTCATATACTGTTTGGCCAGTACTGTCAACAACAACATCAAAATAAACAGTGTTGGAATTGGTAGTAGGATTGGCAACATATGCATCTTCAGATGGTGTGGATGCATTTTTGAAAGACCATTCAACATTCATCATAATTTCATAAAAACCATCGCTCACTTTATTATTCAAATCAGCCAGAATCTCATCTTTGTTGTCTAATGTAACAATCGTACCACGTCCATTGGATACAGAAGAAGATGGATTGTCTTCTTTTTTGTTAATAAAATAAACAACACTGGCCAAAGTAGCAATAACAACAAGGAGCACTATGAGTAAAATTATAATTGTAGACTTTGATTTTTGGCCTTTTATACCCATAATATCCGATTGCTGTGAGGCAGAACCTATTTGAGAATTGTTCTTTTTCATAACTTCCATTAACCTCCTCAATTTATTAAACTATAACTACATCAGTTATATCGGCAGATTTTGACAAAAGTTTATAGACTCTGGACAATAATACACGATAAAAATTCATGTAGATTACAGTTTGCATAAATTTTAGCATCTTTTACCGCTTTCGTCAAGGAACATTTTTGAAAAATATAGAATAAATATTAATATATAATGAAATTAATTGTTATTTATTGTTCGTGATTTTTATATTCTAAAAAACTTTCTGTTGTCTGATTAATAAACGTTATTCCTGCTTTTAAAAATTCAATCATTTCCTGTTGATTTTCTTTGGAAAGGGTTTGGAATATTTTTTCTAAACATTGATAATTTTCTAATTTTCCACAAATAAAATAAGATGGATAGATTTCCAAGGTATTATAAACATTCATAAGAAGTTCTGCATTGGCAGTACGTTCCCCCTTCTCTATATTTCTGTATTTTTTTATGTCAACATCTACAATTTTGGCCATTTGTGTCTGTGTTAAGTCAAAAGCATTTCGGATATTTATCCAGCAATCATTTTTTTGTTTACTGCCAGATAGGAATGAGTATCTCAGAAGGCGTTGCAGATTTTTCAGGTGTTCTTGTCTGTTCTCATTAATGGATATCTGGCCAGAGAAGTTATTTAAACTAAACAATATTAAATCAGTATATCTGTATTTTGCAGAAAGCACAGGAAGCAAATTATTTTCAAGAACATGAAAAATTGTATTTTCAGCAAGTTTTCCTGTAATAAGAAAATCGATATCCAAATTTGTTTTTGTATGGAGCTGCAACAAGTCATAGTAAGAAATACGATATTCATTTGCTTCTAATTTGCTTACCTCGCATTGAGTAACAGAAAAAATTTCTGCAAGTTGTAGCTGAGTGAGGTGATGAGTATGACGATATTGGATTAATCGTTTTATAATATCAATATATACAACCATATTTGTTCTCCTGGGATTTATTATTTGTATATAGTAAAAAAATCCTATAAGGATATCACTACCCTTTTTAAGAATAAATAATCCGGAAAATGGTATTTTTGTTTTAAAATATTGAAATAG
>CAOXUF010000038.1 GCA_948560485.1 uncultured Eubacterium sp. | reverse complement strand
TGAGATGATCAGAGGATAGGGAGAATTTAATAATGGTTTATTCATGGGAATTGGAAAAAGTGAAGGATTGGACAACAAACAAAATTAAAAATAGTATATGGGCATATGTTTCTTGTGGGCAACCTATTCCCGGATGTGTTTCAGTGGAAGCGTTGAGGATGGAATTAGAAAGAAGAGGAGAGGAACCTACAGGTTATCATAATACATAAGGCGATGAAAGAATCGTTTGATTGGAATACAAATCTAATTGACAGTGTATACTGTTTGTAGTAGAATGGAAGAAAAAAGAAAGAAGGTTATTATATGGCTACTACTACACCAACACAAATTAGAATAGAGGAAAACACAAAAAAACAGGCAATTGAACTTTTGGAAGGGTTAGGGCTTAATTTGTCCGATGCGGTAAATATGTTCCTTAGACAAGTGATTTTGCAGAATGGAATACCTTTTGAGGTAAAGTATCCTGAATTTAAACCAGAAGTTATAGAAGCTATGGAAGAGGCAAAACGAATTAGCAGAGACCCCAATACAAAGAGATATAGCAGTTTTTCGGAAGCGTTGGAGGATATAGACTTATGAAATATGAATTAGTGCTGTCCGGGAAATTTAAGAAGGGATTAAAATCTGCTAAAAAGCGTGGACTTGATATTTCATTGTTGGATTTTATTGTCGATAAACTGCTTCAAGGAATACCGTTAGAGGAAAAGTATCGAGACCATCCATTAAAAGGAAATTGGGATGGATTCAGAGAATGTCATATACAGCCTGATTGGTTGCTAATATATCTTATTGAGGATGATATATTGACATTAACGCTTGTTGAAACAGGCACACACGCAGATTTGTATAAGAAGTAATTGAATAATATTTATAACTAGTTAGAAGGCATTAGCGAAACATTCGTTAGTGCCTTTTATAGTGGATGTAAACGCTGAATAAATGGAGAAATAAAGAGAGGAAAGGATGGTTGATATTTATGAGGATTAAAACAGTAGAAGAATGGAAAAAAAGTATACAGAAAAATCCATATAAAGAAGAGTTAAGGCTTTGTAGATCGTGTGAATGGATTGTATTAAGACCAAATGACGAAATTACTATGTATGGAGAAGAAAATTTTAAAAATAAAATAATGGCAGTTGAGCAGTTACTTGATACGGAAAAATATATTAATAGTAGGTTGCGTGAATATTACTATGATATGAAAAATCATAAACATAATTTCCATAATTTTGAAAGATGGAAAATTTATGGAAGAAAATTATAATGTTTGAAACAATGGTTTCAAGTACATAGAATGGAGGAATTTATATGAAACTTACAATAGCGTTACAAAATGAAATGAAAGCAGAAATAGATAAAAATGGAAATATTGTTATAAATATTCCAGAAGCATGTAAGCGTGATTTGTGGGAAGCACAACTTGAATATTGGCTTGAAAAAGATTTTCCAACATATAAAGATGCAAAAGTTGATGGAGGATTTTTGAGAGTGATCAGAAACAAGATAAAATTTGTCAGAAATAATTATTAGATATATGGAGGTATGGTTATGGTTGATAATTTAGGACGATGGACGGAAGAAAAAGATTATAATACATATCCAAAAGAAAAATGGTGCGATATGGATTATATGGCAGCATGGATTAGAACTAAAGGTTATAAGCATAAAACATCAATGGAAAATCTTATCACGATGATTTTCGGATATTATGAAGATGCTGAAGAAGTAAAAGAGAAGGGTTATTTTGGGGTAGAAGATACACGGAAATATCCGGATAATCTGATGGTAAATATTCTAGATGTTGAAGAATATGTGAAGGCAAGTGGTGGATTGTCTGAATTTGATTTTGAACCATAAAAGGCAACGAAATAATGATTTTAAGGAGAGAAAAATAAAATGGATAAAAGATTTGAAAAATTAAAAAGTGCATTATTTTCATGGGGAACTGATTACATTGAAGAGTTTTTAGGTTTTGAAATTGATTCAGATTGGGAAAAAGACACAATAGATAATGCAATGGATGAAGTGTATGAACAGATGCCAGAAGAAGAACTTGAAGTATTTTATCAGAAGTTTTTGATTGATTGAAGGCAATAAAAACACAAATTCAAGTCAGGAATGGAGGAAAATATTATGTCAAGATATGGAATAAGAGTAAGAGAAATTTTAAAGAGAACAGTTATTGTAGAAGCGGAGAATATAGAGGAAGCGATAACAAAGGTGGAGGAAGTTGTTGAGCGTGAAGTAATTATTCTGGATGTAGATGATTATGACGATCGGGAAATTGTACCATCTGAATATTTTGAAGGTGGAAAAGTGCCAGAGGGCGAAGATGTTAGTTTCTATTGGCATATTGGAGAAAATAAATAAAGACTTAGACAGGGGTGCCGGAAAATGGAGGAAACAATTGTGAATAGAAAATATTATGAATTTGATAATGAATTACAGTTAAATAGACGTCTTAAATATTGGTCAAATTCTTGCGGAGATTTTCATCACCATGGAGAATATGATTTAGATAGTGTTTCAGAACTGCCAGTAGAGTTACAAAGAGCTTATAATGAACTATGGAAAGAAGGAAATGGTTGTCTTGAATACTTAGTTGAGTATGATGGAAAGTATTATATTGCTCTTGTAAGTGAATTTGATGATACTTTTGCGGGTGATAGTAATGTATCAATGGAAGAACTGTATGAAATCGCAAAACGAAACGCATTAGAATTATTTCAACAGGATTTATTTAAAGATACCGTTCTGATTATTGGAAAAGAAACAGGGTGTAATGAGTGTCATGAAGTTATCTTTCTTGTTCCAGCAATGGAATCAGAAAATGTATATGATGAAATAGAGGACGCTATATATTTGAATGTTTGGAAAGTAGACAAATAGAATCAGGATTTTATCGGAGAAACGGAGGGAAATTATGACATTTAGAGAATGGTTAAAGTATGTGGCTCAAAACAGAAATTCAAGAGGGTTGTTCCCAAAATTAAAACTTAAAGATGGTACTGAATTATCAGTACAAGCTTCAGAGTTTCATATGTGCGATCCAGAAGAAAAACTGGAAGATGGAAATTATGAAACTGTTGAAGTTTATACAAGTGAAGAAAAAATAGAAGGTTTTGTCTTTTTATATGAAAATTCTCCTGGTACTTATGGGCATGTTCCAGTGGAACATATGGAAGAAATTTGTAAAATACATGGTGGAATCTGCTAAAGGCAAGAAAATCGGAATTTCATCGAAAGGAAAGAAAGGAAAGGTAAAAATTATGAAAGAAACATTGGAATTTTTAAAGAGAGATAGGAAAGTTAATCAGACATTTATGGACAAGCTGGTAAAAGTTGGTCTTGAAGTCAGTTATGGTACATATTCATATTGGGATAATCAGGAGTATGTACAGATTGGAAGAGAAAGAGTTTGGCTTGTAGAAACGGAATATACTAATCATGGTAATAGTTTTGGAGTTGTTTGGAGGTATCAAAATGATGTTATCAAGGAAATTATTCAGACAATCAATGAGCAAAAGAAATCTGCGGAAGAGGCGGATGAGTTAGTAAATAACTTTTTTGAAAAATTAAGTAGGTGATGGAATGGAAAAGGAGAATAAACGAGTTGCTATTTATATTAGAGTTAGCACATTAGATCAGGCAAGAGAAGGTTATTCTCTGGAAGTACAGGAAAAAACGCTTAGAAAGTGGTGCAACGATAGGAAATACGATGTTTTTGATTTATACGCTGATAAAGGTATTTCTGGAAAAGATATTGAACACCGTCCAAACATGAATAGACTTTTGGAAGATGCAAGAGAGAGAATTTGACATTGTTCTTTTCTGGGCATTGAGTAGATTTACAAGAAGTGTCTCAGATCTTTATTCTACAATGGAGAAATTTCAAAAATGGAATGTTGGTATGGTATCTTATACAGAAGTATTTGACACCTCTACTCCAATGGGGAGAGCTATGATCGGCATTGTAGGAGTATTTGCACAGCTTGAAAGAGAATTAACAAGCGAGCGTGTAAGTGCTGCTATGGCTGAAAGGGCCTCCCAAGGGAAACGTACATGTTCTGAAATTCTTGGATATGATTTAGATGGAAAGGATTCATTTAAAATTAACGAGAAGGAAGCTGAATATGTCCGATTTTGCTTTGAGGAATATCTTTTGAGAAAGAATTTATCAGAGGTTGCTTGCGAAGCAAATAAGCGTGGATTTAGAGGCAAGAGAGGAAAGATACCTACAGCATGGTCAATTCAGAAAATTCTTACAAGGACACAATATTGTGGATTTAATACATTTCTGGGAGAAATATATAAAGGAAATTATGAATCCATTGTTGATGTAGAAACCTTTAATAAAGTATCTACATTATTAAAGCGACAAGGGAAAATAACAGGAAGAAAACGAATAGAGCCTTTAGCTAAGATAGGCAGTTGAAACTCGTATTTCAAGATAGGAAGGAGCGAAAAATATGTTAATTACACATGATTATTCATACACAAATAAAAATTTAATCGATAATGGATATGCAGTATATGGTATCCATTCCTTTAACTTTGATAGATATTTTACAGAAGAAGAAATGGAACAGAACAAGCAATTTGCAGAACAATATGGAGATATGAGCCATGAATGGGCAAATAGTTGTGATAGGTTAGGACAAGAAATTTGTAAGCAGATGGAAAACATGATGGAAGTTTTAGATAAGAAATATGCTATCTGTCAATATGATCCTTATGTGAAATATGGAGAACATGATTTGCATTTCTATTCCAATAAAGGGTGGAACGGGAAAGAATGGTATGACCATATTCAGCTTAGTTTTAATGATAAACTGAATAAAGATAGAAACAATCAAATATTAAATGAGCTGCTTGAACTGGTTGCTGGTATGGAGTTAAAAAATGTTGTGTGTCGTGTGCAGTATAAAACAGTAACAGATAATGAAAAATTGTATACAGAGGCTACTAAAAGATATAAGGATTTAGAAGGAAAATTTGTAAGTTTAAGAGGATGTGTCGGAAAAGTAAAAGTAGTTGAAGAAAATAACGGTAAAAAGCAATATGGATTTTTCAAGAAGAGTGCAAGAAAATATTATAATCCGTTGTCTGATGCAGAATTAATATTTGAAATTGCAGTGTAGATTGGAGGGGATATTATGTGTATAGAAAACAATCAAAAGAAAATTACAGGCTTATGGAACGGAATCATTAGTATGCTTCCAACGCAACCGAGAAGTTTTGATACAGCCGTTGATCCTGGCTTTTGGACAAACGGTGAAGAAATTCTTTGTCCTTCTGAAGCTAAAATGAATATGGTGTATGAGTTTCTGAATGATATTTTTAGAGAGTTTGGAAATTATACACTGATTACAGGCTGGTATGATCCTGAAGAGGATAGAGAGAACGGAGAACAGGACGATTGCACCGGCTTTAACTATGTGAGATTAGAGTGATTGGAGGGAAATTTGATGGAAAGATATAATATGACAGTTAAAAAGTTTGCAGATCATTTTCTGCCTAGTAACGCGAAAATAAAGGTTGTGAAATCTTCTGAGACAATTTTTGATGGAACATTAGATGAATTATATTATTATGGAGCTAATGCGTTAGATTTAGTTGTTGCGATGGTTGGAGCCGAAGAAAACAAAGTGTGTTTATCATGTAGAAATCGTTAAATAACTATTAATCTGCTTTGTGATGGAGAAAATTATAAGTATGACAGAGAATTATTTGTGTCGGAAGTTAAAGAGAATGAGTGATTGGAGGAAATAAGTATGGATAATATGAGATATACAGTAGCATTAAGAAAATTATTTGAAGTTATGGAAGGAAGAACAGATATTGATGAAGTAAAATTTAATAGAAAGAATGATAGCTTTGATGTTATTACTTCTGGTGGTGTTCATATGTGTTTCGGGAACGAATTTAGAAAGGCGCGTAATATAGGATATAAAAAGATTAAATGGTCTGGAGATGATCCGCATGGTATGATGACAAGTTACACTAAAATTTTTGGATATAAACAGATTGGTTTTAGGATAATGTACTGTGCAGATGACTTTTTAAGATTAGTAGATAATACAAATGATGATATGGAAATGTATATTATTCATTCTGTTAAAGAAGGAAAAGAAAAAGCACAGGAAATTTTTGAACAGTATTGTAACGAGATTATGAAAAATATTTGCAGTTAAAATTCGCATTTCAAGGAAGAAATGAGGTGAAGATATGGCAAAAATAGATGTTATCAATAATAAAATGGCAATGTTTATGGTGTGTGAAGCAATAGGACAAGATAGGGATGTAATAGATATCCAAGCAGATGAAAATGGATTATATGATGTGAAAATTCTGTTCAATGATCAAGAGATAAATGTAGAAAGATTCATTGAAAATTTACAGAGAAATTATCAAGAAGCAGTTAAAAAGCAAGCTGCTGATTTACTGAGTGCAGAATATGATAAGATGCTTGGCAAAATTTATGAGATACAAGAGGCGTTAGAACATTATAATAAGATTTTTGAAGAAAAAGTTTATGGTTAGTAGAGGGTGGTGAAAAATTGAACAATATAAATTCAAGAGTGGGAGAAATTGAAAATAATCGTTTTGGAACTGAAATGAAAATTGTTAAGTATGATGGTTATAATGATGTAACTGTTGAATTTCAAGATGAGCATCATTATAGATTACATACAACATATACCAATTTCAAACGCCACCAAGCATTAAATCCGTATGACAGATCAGTATTTGGAGTAGGATATTTAGGAGAAGGCAACCATAGTACAGGTACTTCAAAGAAAAGAACACAAGAGCATAGAGTATGGAGAGGTATGTTGGAACGCTGCTATTCTGAAAAATATAAAGAAGATAATAAATCCTACTATGGCATTGCTACAGTATGCGATGAATGGAAGTGTTTTCAGAAATTTGCAGAATGGTATAACAACAATAAATATGAAGTAGATGGAAGACTGCATTTGGATAAGGATATATTATATCCAGAAAACAAAATATATTCTCCGCAAACGTGTTTGCTGGTTCCACAGAGAATAAATATGTTATTCATGACAAGACCTAATAAAAGTGGATTACCTAATGGTGTTAGGAAAGAAAGTAAAGGAACATTTTCGGCAGTCTATAATGGAAAAAATCTTGGTAAGTTTGATTCTATAAAAGATGCTGAAACGGCACATTATAAAGCCAAATTGGAAGCTATAAAACAAGTTGCGGAAGAGTACAAAGAAATTATACCTCAAAAAGTATATGATGCTTTGATAAATTGGTCTTAAAATGTACCTTTCCTTTGATGAAAAGTCCTTTTAATTGGACACATAGAATAGTATAATGAAAATATAAACAAATAGATCAAAGTCCTACATAGTAGGCAGAAAGGAAAATATATGGAAACTTTAATTGGATTGGCTGTTATCTTTTGTGTATGCTTTTTACCTGGAATTATTACGAATGTTAAATTTGACAATCGGATGCCACCAGAAGGATATAAAACAGATTACGGTGCAATGAGCCATGATTTAGCAATGGGAAAATCTAAGAATGAAGTGATGAGTAAAGCTAATCGTGGCGGTTACGATGTTAAAAAGTGAATATGGAAGCGAATAGAAAGCCACTGGAAAATAAAATCTGGTGGCTTTTATAGTGGATAAATGATATAATATGGAGGACATAAGTATGAATGACAAATATGAAGTAATAAAAGAGTTTGAATGTCATGGAGAACAGATGGTGACAGTCAGAATCGGAAACGCTGCTCATGTGATGAGCTTAGAGGAATGGCGTAAAGTTTATGGAAGAAGTCATCAGGATAAATGGAAAACCAAGGTTGATTGGAATAGTTTTACACCAGAAGATGGTTATAAAATAAAAGTATCTTAAATGGATTATTTCATTGGTTGAGAATGGAGGGAGAATTTGAAAAGTAGTTTTGCAATTGCATATTCTAATCAGGATGGAAGAGACTTTAACGGAATCCCCTGGATATTGGACGATCTGAATAATGAGAAAGAGTGTATATCAAAAGCGTTAGAGATAATTGCTGATGGTTTTCAGAATGTCATTCCGTTTCAGTTTGAACAAAGAAGAAAAAAAGATGAGGAGTTTGATTGGGAATATGTAAAAGAACACAGAATTGCGTTGAAATGATTGTTTCCTGTGGTAGCGAATTTGTGTGTGGTTAGAGGGCATTAGTTGTTGGGATTAATGCCTTTTATAGTATATACAAATAGCAACTAGAAATAGTTGCATATTTTCCTGCGAAGTGATATATTATATTTAAAGGAGAAATGTCATGAGTAAGAAAGATAAATTGATAGATAGATTACTGAAGAAGCCTAAAGATTTTTCTTTTGATGAAATGGAGTCTTTGTTATCATATTTGGGGTATGAATTAAAACAAGGCGGAACCGGCTCAGGAGTGAAATTTATAAAAGACGGAAGTAATGAAGTAATAAACTTCCATAAACCGCATCCAAGCGGAATATTAAAGAGGTATGTATTGGATCAGGTAATAGAGAAATTAAGAAAGGATGGTTCGCTATGAGTAATTTGTTGTCATATAAGAATTACAACGGTACAGTAGAGTATTCAAAAGAAGATAGTTGCCTTTTCGGAAAGGTAGTTGGAATAAAATCATTATTATCTTATGAAGGAAATTCTGTGCAGGAATTAGAACAGGACTTTCAGAATGTGATTGATGAATACTTAGCAGATTGTAGGGAACGGAATGTAGAGCCTGAACAACCTTACAAGGGAACATTTAATGTCAGGATCAGTCCAGAGCTTCATCGGAATATTGCTGTATATGCGATTGAACATGGAAAGAGTTTAAATGCTGCTGTTGAAGAAGCTATTGGAAATATGGTTAGAGTGTAGGAGGTAGATTATGCATACATTTGAAGGAAAAAGTTGTAGAATTCATCATAATAGTGATATGAGTGGAGAAATTCATATTTGCGATAAAAATTCTGATAAAGAGTTAGTGGTTGAAGGTCAAGATATTTTGGATTTTGTTGCTGATTATATAAAGACAGAAAGAATAGGAATGTTGGAACAAATGAGTACAGATAGCATTTTGCATTTGAAATAATAGATTTATCGGAATATATGGGAGATGATAATTACATGAAAAAAATAGTAAGATTTGCTGATATATCTAAATTTACTAGAGATGGAAATTATCAAGTAGATATGGATATTAGACGAGTGCCAGAATGGATAGAAAATGAACAAAAAGAAATGGGTTTGCAACTTAATCCAAACTTTCAGCGTGGACATGTTTGGACAGAAGAACAGCAAATTGCTTGGTTAGAATTCTTTTTGCGTGGCGGGAAATCTGGGAATGTAGTTTATTTTAATTGTCCATCTTGGCATCATAAAGTAAAAGATGGGGAATATGACGAATATGTGTGTGTTGACGGATTACAAAGGATTACATCAATTCAAAGGTTTATTAACAATGAGATAAAAGTATTTGGCTCATATTTTAGAGAATTTGAAGATCCTCGTGGTGCAAATGAATTTACGCTAAAAGTAAATGTAAATGATTTAAAAACAGAAAAAGAAGTATTACAATGGTATGTGGATATGAATGTTGGTGGTACACCACACACTGATGAAGAGATTGAAAAAGTTAAAAAAATGATTCAGGAATTAGATTAGTAAATAAAATCTAAGTTTTAAGGAAAATTATTATAGAAAGGGAAGGGCTTATGTTAGAACAAAATTTTGAGTTTGAAGAGAACAATAAAATTTGGATGGAATTTGTTGAACACGAAATTGAAGAATGGGATAAAAAATATAAAAGAGAAATAGAAAGAACGATATGGACAAAAGATGACAGAAAAAAATATAGTGAAAAATTAAATGGAAAGATTTCACCAGAAGATATTTCACCATATAAGTATCAAAAAGTAAAAATAATAGAAATGATTGAAAAGAAAAAGAAATATATATTGAATTTTGAAAAATGTATTAAAAAACCGTTTTTTGAAATTACTTTTGATGATTATAACTATTTTTTGAATATGAATAAAAATAAACTTGGAACTAAAAAGAAAGTTGGAACGTTCTTATATAAGTGTATAAGTATTGGAAGTTTTAAAAATAATGATAAGAATTTTTTGGTTCTTTTGCTCCCAAATGAATATGGAGAATTTGTAAAGAAAAATTTTATGCAATGAAATTAGATATTCATATGATATTAAATTAAATCATATATATTTAGATAGGAGGGTTGTATAATGGATGAATATTTGGTTGTAATTGGAACATTTGAAATTGATTTAGTTTGTTTGGTAAAAGCCGATTCTGACGAAATAGCAAAAAAGATTGCTTGTGAAAAGAATGGGAGAATATACAATGATGAACTGAAAAAGCATACTGAAATTACAGCTGTAAAGGTTGTTTATGAAGATGGATATTTTCAGTATAATCCATCAGAAAATTAGTCTATTTGATTAACGAAATATTTGTGATATGAGAAGCATTTGGAAAATAAAAATCCAGATGCTTTTTATTATATAAAAAATTACATATTTAAGGAGGTTTTAGTATGAGCGCAGTAGTAGCAATGAATGAGGAAACAAGGAGGATGGAACAATTTAATGACATAGTGGCAAATATCAAGCCACTTATGACTGTTGGAAAAGGTAAGAATCAGAGAGCGATTACAGGGAGTGCAGTTGTTCCGTTGTCTTGTTGTTTTGTGGATTCAAGGTATCAGGGCATGAGAACACATAAGCATTTAAACAGATTGAGAAACAAGTGGGATGAGAGGAAACTGACACCAATAATTCTTGTATGGCATCTGGAGGAACATAGATTTGCTATTGTGGATGGACAGGGAAGATTCATTATTGCGAGAGAAAAAGGAATAGATAGATTAAATGCAATTATTCTTATGGATGCTCCTGAAGATCCAGATGAGAGACTGAAATTTGAAGCTGAATACTTCATAGGACAGGATTCAGAAGTGGAAAATGTGAAGCCTCTTGAAAAGCATCTTTCAAGAGTGATTATTGGAGATGTGGCCGCCGTTTCTCTGGATAAACTTTTGAACAAGTATGGAATCAAATTTGTGGCAACGAAAGGAAACAGAGAGGAGTCAGTTCTTGGGAGCTATACAGATACATATTCGATTGTAAAAGTCCACGGCGAAAAGTGCTTGGACTTTATTTTTTCTATTATTGATAATGCTGGATGGAATAAAGAAACCAATGGATATGCAACCTTTGTTATGAGGGCATTGAGGGAAGTTTGGATTGCACATCCGAGTGATAGGAAGGAAATACATAGGTATTTGTCAAAGGAATTGAGACAGATTGATCCTACTTTGTTCAGTGCAGAAGCAAAATCGAAATATCCGAAGCGAGATCACAGAGTTTCTTGTGTTCTTTATGTGGAAGACTTAGTATGTGATGGTCTTGGAATAGAGAAGAAGATATATGTAGAGAACGGAAAGAAAGTTAAAATCTCAAAATGATTTGGTGAAATGGAGGAAATGTCATGAAGATAATTAAAGGTGCGGATCGTGGAAGAACAGAGTGGACGGCACGAAAACTTGTTGAATTAGTGGAAGATGGAACAGTGAATTTTAACATTGATATTCAAAGGGGTTATGTGTGGAAAGATAATGACAAGAAATCTGCTTTGATTCGCTCTTTGATATTGGATAGACATGTTCCTCCTCTGTATTTCAATAAAGTGGAAGATGTTTATGAGGGCGAAGATGGGAAACAGCGGACATTAACTATCATCAAATTCTTGAATAATGAGTTTGAATTGAGTGGACTTGAAGAATTTACAGTTATAAATGATGAGAGCGAAACAGAGGAAATTGACATCAATGGGTACAAGTTTAGTGATCTTCCTGAATGTTTCCAGAACGCCATTAAGGAGTATTCATTCACAATTTGCTATACGGACAATGCGGATCATGAAGAACAGGCGGATACATTCTATAATCTGAATAATGGTCAGGCATTAAACGCTGCTACGATGAACCGTGTAAAGGCGAAATCAAAAGAACAGATTGTCAATCTTGGGAAGCATAAACTGTTTGCTGATGCTTTAAGTCAGACAGCTTTAGATGGACATGTGAATGAAGATATGGTGGCCAAAGCACATGCAATTCTTAATGATAAGGAAGTATCTACAGATGCCAAGTGGATTCGTCCATACATGAGAAAGGCAGATATTACAAAAGATGATGAGTTCCTGCTCAATGAAGTGTTTGACCGTATTTATAGCATTCATTCTATGATTGAAGATAAGAAAATTGCAAAAAGGATTTATGCCAGAACGCATATGATTAGTATTGTTCCGATTATTACAGAGTCAATTAATGAAGGATATTCTGATGAGCAGATGATGGAATGGTTTGTAAACTTCTTTAGTGGAAAGAAATCTGCTACAACTTCTAAGGCGTATAATGATGCTGCCGGAAGAGGTACTGGAAAAAATTCTGCTGTTATGAAGAGGGTGGAGGAAATTAAGAAAGATTATGATAAATATTTTGGAAGTATGAAGACTTTAGCAAGTTAATTTGTATATTTCACGCTGTATATGTGTTGGATCGTGTTCTATACTTTTCCACGAAAAAGAGAAGTAGTTTATATAAAATGATTGGAGGAAAGGTGTATGAGAATATTTTTAATAAGACATGGGGAATCAGTAGCTAATACTGGCGCAAATGAAAAATTAGGTTTTGCAGATCACAGAGTTGTACTTACAGAAAGCGGAAAAGAACAAGCAAAAAGATCAGCAATAGCATTAAAAGAATATCTTTTGGAA
>CAOXUF010000037.1 GCA_948560485.1 uncultured Eubacterium sp. | reverse complement strand
TACACGACGCTCTTCCGATCTAGCTGCAAGGCAGACTGGGATATTATTAAAGCAGTGAAAGAAGCAGTAGGTATTCCGGTTATTGGAAACGGAGATATTTTTACACCGCAGGATGCAAAAGCTATGAAAGAATATACCGGATGTGACGGACTGATGGTAGGCAGGGCGGCACGTGGAAATCCATGGATATTTAAGCAGATTAATGAATATCTGAAAACGGGAGAACTGATAGACAAGCCTACATCGCAGGAAATTAAAGTGATGATCTTGAAACATGCACAGATGTTAATTGCGTGTAAAGGGGAATTTACCGGAGTTCATGAAATGCGTAAGCACATTGCATGGTATACCGGGGGACTGCCACATTCAGCAGAACTGCGGCGTAAATGTAATGAAATGGAAAGCTGGGACGAATTGCAAAAATTACTAGATGACAGATTATAGAAAAAAATCTACAAAAGTTGTATATATGCAGGGACGAAATGCCCATTAATAAAGGTGTATTGGTTGACAATAATGCTTTGCCCTGCTATTATAAAGTGTAAAACTTTTGATAGAGTGTTGATTGGAGGAAGTAACAATGGCAGATAGCACAAAGAAAAATATACTTACCTATGCAGGCCTGCAGGAACTTGAGGCTGAGTTAGAGGATTTAAAGTTAAATAAACGTAAGGAAGTAGCTCAGAAGATTAAAGAAGCTAGAGAACAGGGCGATTTATCAGAAAATGCTGAGTATGATGCTGCAAAAGATGAGCAGAGAGATATTGAGGCTCGTATTGAAGAAATCGAAAAAATCCTTAAAAATGTAGAAGTTGTCGGGGAAGATGATGTAGATGATACAAGGATAAGTGTTGGATGCCATATCGTAATCCATGATTTAGAATATGATGAAGAATTGGAATTTAGTATTGTAGGTTCTACACAGACAAATAGTTTAAAAGGAAAGATTTCAAATGAATCTCCATTAGGAATGGCATTAATCGGACATGAAATAGGCGATGTAGTGGAAGTAGAGATGGGCGAAGTCGTTTCTAAATACAAAGTAATCGATATTAAGACAAGAAAGTAAAATACGATAGATTGAGGAGCAGTAAAATGGCAGAGCAGAATAATAAGAATAATCAGCCACAGGTAGACGAAAAGCAGTTGTTAAAGGTCCGCCGTGAAAAGTTGGTAGATTTGCAGGAGAGAGGAAAGGATCCGTTTCAGATAACAAAGTATGATGTGAAACATCATAGTATGGATATTAAGAATAATTTTGATGTATTAGAAGCAGAACATGACGAGGAAGGTAAGCTTGTAAAAGACCCGGCGAAATTAGTGTCTATTGCAGGACGTATTATGTTAAAGCGTGTTATGGGTAAGGCATCTTTTTGTAATGTTCAGGATTTAGAAGGAAATATTCAGGTCTATGTGGCTAGAAACGAAATTTGCGAAGAACCTTTTGATGAATATAAAGATTTTAAGAAAATGGATATTGGTGATATTGTAGGTATCAAGGGATATCCATTCAAGACAAAGACTGGAGAGATGAGTATTCATGCAACAGAAGTTACTCTTCTTACAAAGAGTCTTCAGATTCTTCCAGAAAAGCACCATGGTCTTACAAATACAGATTTAAGATATCGTCAGAGATATTTAGATTTGATTATGAATCAGGAAGCAAAGGAAGTATTTGTTAAGCGTTCTAAGATTATCAGTGAGATTCGCAGATACTTAGACGGACAGGGATTTATGGAAGTTGAAACACCAATGCTCGTTCATAATGCAGGTGGTGCAGCAGCCCGTCCTTTTGAGACTCATTTTAATGCATTAGATGAAGATGTAAAGCTCCGTATTTCTTTGGAACTTTATCTTAAGAGACTGATTGTTGGTGGTCTTGAAAAGGTATATGAGATTGGAAGAGTATTCCGTAACGAAGGTGTAGATACAAGACATAATCCGGAATTTACATTGATGGAATTATATCAGGCATATACTGATTATAACGGAATGATGGATTTGACAGAAAATCTTTACAGACATTTGGCAGAGGCTGTATGCGGAAGCGCAAAGATTGTTTATAATGGTATTGAGATGGACTTAAGCAAGCCATTTGAAAGACTTACAATGGTAGATGCAGTGAAGAAATATGCAGGTGTTGACTGGAATGAAGTAGAGACAGTTGAGCAGGCAAAAGAACTTGCAAAAGAGCATCATATAGAATTTGAAGAGCATCATAAGAAGGGTGATATTTTAAACTTATTTTTTGAAGAATTTGTAGAGGAACATCTGGTTCAGCCTACATTTATTATGGATCATCCGATTGAGATTTCTCCTTTGACAAAGAAGAAACCGGAGAATCCGGAGTATGTTGAAAGATTTGAATTTTTCATGAACGGATGGGAAATGGCAAACGCTTATTCAGAGCTTAATGATCCAATTGACCAGAGAGAAAGATTTAAGGCTCAGGAAGAGTTGCTGGCATTAGGTGATGAGGAAGCAAATACAACAGATGAGGACTTTATGAATGCATTGGAAATCGGAATGCCGCCTACAGGAGGCATCGGATTTGGTATTGACAGAATGTGTATGCTGCTTACAGATTCACAGGCGATTAGGGATGTATTATTGTTCCCGACAATGAAGAAGTTGGATTAAGAAAGCCAGTATTTATGCGGGTTTGCGGACTTTGAAGAACGCTGAAAAATACATTTTTATATAAAACTTACATCAAATGGTGCAGGATTTTGTACAGGGATGAAAAAATTGCATAATTTACGGAATAAACGGGCAGTTCCATAGCGGAATTGCCCGTTTGCATTGAAAAATACGCAAAGCAAATCAAGTAAAAGTGTATTCTAATAAGTATAATGAATATATCAGTCTAAGAGGAGGTGCGAAAAGTTGTTTGAATGGCAAAAAAGTATTCAAAGTATTGTTTTTGAACACGGAGCATTTGATTTTGAAACCGAAAACCAGGCGGTTGAAGCCGAGATTGAAAAGGCAATGTAAGAGTTTGATTATGCAAAAAGCGGTTACGAATTAGATATTACTCAGGGTAGAGTGTTTTATTTCTACCACGATTGTAAACGCTTTTGGAAATATGTCAGACCAGTCAAGAAAATAGATTAATATATAAAGTTTAGGAACTTGGAGTATAATGTCTTTTAAGGTCTTTGTTTATCCGCAAGTTACAAGAAAACGCTGAAACATACTATACTCTAATCACAGATGATGGAGTGAGAGTCTTGACTTAGACTTCAAAAATGTGGGTGTTGTCGTAGACTATATCAATATGACCGATTTCGTTTCGAAAATGAAACAGTTAAATAAAGAAGTTATAGAGAGTAATTTCCTTGAAAAATTTCTGCTATCTTACCATGATAGCAGAAATTTTTTATTAATAGTGTTTTTTTGACATTTTTTACAATTATTAATTTATACACATAAAATATATTGTATGATGAAAGGAAAACAAATGAGTAATCGCCATAAATTGTGTTGTGATTGTTGTTGTGAAGGTCCCGCCGGACCTCAAGGAGAGATTGGCCCACGTGGACCTAAAGAGGAAACCGGATCACGTGGAGAAATGGGTCCAGCTGGACCACAGGGACCACCTGGAAAAGGAATAGAACCAGCATATTTTAATGCTGTAATGCAAGGAGGATTTCAAGATGTTGAACCGGAAGAAAATGTTAAGTTTTTACTTGTATATCAGTCAGGTGACTTTTTATTTACCCCTAATACAGCAAAAACAATAGTTAATACACGAGGAATTTATCGTATTGACTATTCCTTATTGATTCGTCCGGTTACAGGACTTTTAAATGTTTCTGATGCAGTTGCTATTAATGATTTGGAAAATCCATTATCATGAGCATAATAATAACACCTTTATTTTTATTGTGCATAATTAAAAAAATGACTATAATATGCATAGACAAAGTACATTAAAAAGGAGTGCGGCTTTATGGCTGACAATAAACAGAGGATTCAAACAATTATCAAAGCAATAGGTATAATTTTTGCAGTATTTTTATCCATTGTTATAATCTACCTTGCATATGTTTTTTTATCATATAGAAGAATAGATGATAATCAAAAATTAACAGTAAATTTACCAAAGCAGCAGTCAGCAGACTTCGACAGCAGTCAGATGCCTATAAATAAAACCTATACAGTAGGAACTTACAATGTGGGTTTTGGAGCATATCTGCCGGATTATAGTTTTTTTATGGATGGAGGTAAGTACTCCAGATGTTATAGTGGCGAGAGTGGTGCAAATGCAATCAAAGGTGCAGCAGGATTGGCACTAAAATATGAGCCTGATTTTATGATGTTTCAGGAGGTGGACAGAGATTCCACAAGAAGTTATCATGTTAATCAGGAAAATCTGATAACGAAAATCTTTAACAATTACTATGAGACCTTCGCAGTAAATTACGATTCAGCATATTTATTTTATCCATTTAATGAACCAATAGGAGCTTCTTATTCGGGAATTGCATCTTACTCAAAATATAAAATAACGGATTGTCTGCGAAGAAGTCTTCCTATATCGACAGGATTTTCAAAATTTCTTGATTTAGACAGATGTTATGCAATCAATCGTATCAAGGTAGAAAATGGTAAAGAATTAGTTTTAATAAATGTTCATTTATCTGCTTATGGAAATAGTGATGAAATACGCGAAGGACAGCTGAAAATGTTGTTTGGAGACATAAAAAAGGAAATTGAAAAAGGAAATTACATTATCTGTGGGGGTGATTTTAATCACGATTTAGAAGCAGATGAAAAAGACAGTGAGAACTGTGAGAGCTGGGCATTTCCGTTTCCTAGAAGTAAAATGCCGAAGGGCGTTAAATTTGCTATGGATGAATTAGATAAGGAAACAATGGAGAAAATGCCGGAGTCTAATAGAAATAATGATACAGAATACATTCCGGGAAAAACTTATGTATGTATATTAGACGGATTTATTATTTCAGATAATGTGGAATTAAAAGGTTATCAAATAGTAGATACAGGTTATGCTTATTCGGATCATCAGCCGGTATTTATGAATTTTAAATTAAAATAAAATCAAAATGATGAAAAGGAGATTATCATGGAAGAAAAAAACACAGAGAATGTAGTAGAAACTACAGAGGAAAACATGGAAAACTTAGGACAGGCACTCGAGCAATCATATGCTTATATGGGCAATGGCGAGTACGACACAGACACATTGCTTGCCTGGGAAAAAATTTATAAGTACAAAGAATCAGGTGAGATTTTACCGGTTATTGTATCAGGAATTGTAAACAAAGGCGTGATTGCCCTGGTTGAGGGAGTACGCGGATTTATCCCTGTGAGCAGACTGGATATCAATCATGTAGAAGATACCAATGTCTGGCTTGGAAGAGATATCAGAGTACGTGTTATTGAGGCTGATATGGAAAAAAGTAAACTGGTACTGTCAGCAAGAGAAATTTTGAGGGAAGAATCAGCAGCGGTCAGAAAGGCACAGAAGGAAATGGCTGTTTCTAAGATAGAAGTTGGTTCTGTTGTGGAAGGTAAAGTTGAATCTCTTCAAACTTATGGGGCGTTTGTAGATTTAGGAAATGATGTAACCGGTTTGGTACATATTTCTCAGATTTCAACCAATCATATAAAGTCACCAAAAGAGGTTTTAGAAGTGGGGCAGGTGGTTCAGGCTAAGGTCATTAAAAATGAAAATGGAAAAATAAGTCTGAGTATCAGGGACTTACTTGAAGAGCAGCGTGTACAAGAGGAAGAAGAAATAAAGAACAACATTCCTAAAGTTGAGAATATTGGAACATCTTTAGAAAGTTTATTAAAAGGATTAAAATTGGACTAAAAAACGGGAAAAATGTAATAAAAATTGTTCAAAAAAAACGTTTCATAAATATAAGTACCTAAAATAAAAAATGGCTCCTTAGGTAATAAATGGCTAAATGGTATCATTTGCATATTAATTATTGAAAGGGGAAATTATATGCAAATTACAAAAAGAATCAGTGGTTTCTTGATGGCGCTTATTATGGTAATTAATTTATTTACCGGATATACAGCTCCGGTAGAGGCCAGTGACGCAAAACAAGACACAAAAGAGGTACCATATCGAAATGTTATGTACTATGGAGAGTGGTCAATTTATGTGGGACAGAAAAATTTCACACCTGACAAAATTGACGGTAGTTTAATTACACATTTGAATTTTGCGTTTATGGATGTGGATGCAGAAGGAAATTTGAATGTTTGTGATTCATGGGCAGATTACGAAAATCCAAATGTAGGATATTCAGTAGGGTACGACAGTTTATATAGTGGAGTATTGGGAGCAATGCTTTTATTAAGAAACAAGTATCCGAATATGAAAATTGGTATTTCTGTTGGAGGATGGACCAGATCCGGTGATTTTCCAAAGCTTGCAGCTAAGGCGGAGTCAAGAGAGAATTTTGCGAAGAATATTGCAAAATTTATTCACTATTACGGATATGATTTCGTAGATATCGACTGGGAGTATCCAACAGCAGACAGAAATCCGGATCCGGATGGAAATGGTGTTACAATAGATAAGGGATGTAAGGGTTCTGAAGCCGATACAAGAAACTTCACACTTCTTATGCAGGCCATTAGAGATCAATTGGATTATTATGGTAGTGTAGATGGAAAGTATTATGAATTATCATGTGCAATGTCAGCATCACCGGCAATGATGTCAAAGATAGAATATGATAAAGTTTTAGAAATTGTTGATTTTGCAAATATGATGACATACGACTTGAATGGTGCATGGAATGGTTATACAGGGCATCAGACAGCACTTTATACCAATGAGTCATATGATCATGAAACGCAGAAAGACGGACAGTTTTCGGTTGATACATGTATAAAGTATCTGGAAGATACATATGGCAATGACATTGATTATTCAAAAATTGTAGTAGGTGTTGCACCATATACAAGAGGCTGGGCAGGCGTTAAAACGGATGGTAAAGATCCTAAAAATCCGGGTCTGTATGCTACTGCAGAGCCAAACAGTGTGAAAGCACCGGATGGTACGACATCGGGAACATTTGCTTATGGAGATATTGATTCGCTGATAAGTAAATATAACTTAAAGGAATACTATGATGAAACAGCACAGGCTGCATATTATTACAGTGCAGATACAGGTTACTTTTTTACCTGTGATAATGAGAGATCTGTTGCAACGAAAGGTCAGTATGTCAGAGAAAAACATCTTGGTGGGCTGATTTCGTGGATGGCATCACTGGACAGCACAAGTTCTGTCACAAGAACAATGAAGAAGGCTTTATATGGTGATTCTTCAATTCCAGCACAAAAGATTGTTGTACCTGAAAAAGAAAACGTTTCAATCGACGTTAGTGTTTCTGGTAACACATATACATTCACAGTAAAAAATAATAATAGTCTTGTGGAATCAAGTGTGGCAACGCTTCCGGGAAGCGGAGACAAGCCGGCGTTGCCACAGGCTGAAAAGTTTGGAAAATCTGTAGTTTATCCTAAATTTTATTTTAAAACAAAAAGTGGTGAATTACTTACAGGAGATTGGAGCTCCGGCGGTACGGTTACATCAGGCGATGGTTATACAATTATAACTCCTCCTGAATGGTCAGGAAAAACATTAGAACCCGGTGCAACAATGACATTTACATTGAAATCTTCTACGACAGCAGATAAAGCGAATATTGCACAGGTTTTAATGACAACGAGAGCTGTTACATCAGGCGAGGAATTAGGAACTACTGTTTTATATAGTGATTCCAGCGAAATTACTACAACGAAGGCTCCGGCAGTCACAACGAAGAAAGAGGAAACTACAACGAAGGCTCCGGTAGTTACAACAAAGGATGAGACAACAAAGACTCCGGTAACAACAACAAAAAAAGAGCCGGACACAACAAAAACACAAACAACGACAGGTTCCACAGTAGGAACAGGAAGTTATCCTGCGTGGTCACCAAATAATGTAGCTTATGCTTTAGGAGCAATTGTTTCTTATAATGGCAAGGTGTATGAATGTACATATGCACATAATTCTAATACAGCATGGACACCTACCGAGGCTTTTACGCTTTGGAAAGAAAGAGCTGATTTAATTCATATTGAGACAACAGGAAGTTCAACAAATCCAGGTCATGAAGAAACGACAACAGTAAACAACTATACTGTTAATACAACTTTACCAGAGCATATGGTAACGGGTTATTGGCATAATTTCTTAAATGGTTCGACTGCATTGAAATTATCAGATGTACCTTCATATTATGATATGATATGCGTATCATTTGCGAATTCATCAACGGTACCGGGTAAAGTTACATTTGAACTGGATAAAGATTTGTCTAATGCACTTGGTGGTTATACGAAAGCGCAGTTTATTCAGGAAATTAAAGAGCTGAAAGCAAAAGGGCAGCATGTAATTATCTCAGTTGGTGGTGCGGAAGGTACTACATACATCAATGATGCAGCTTCATCAGAACAGTTTGCTTCAAGTCTGATATCAATGATTGAGGAATATGGATTTGAAGGTGTTGATATTGATTTTGAGGGAGCAGCAGTATCAGGAACAAATTATATTGCCAGTGCGTTGAGAAAAGTCCACAATCATTTTGGTGATAACTTTATTATAACAATGGCACCTGAGACATATTATATTCAGACGGACAGATTATCAGCGAACGATATTACAACAGCGTATTATCGGTTGGCACTGGAAATTAAAGACATTTTAACAATTTGTTATCCACAGTTTTATAACTCAGGTGGAATGATTGGATATGGTGGAGCAAACGTAAATCCGGGAAATGCAGATTTCCTCACATCGTTATCTACACTTTTATTAGAAGGCGGCTTAAGACCGGATCAGGTTGCAATTGGTGTTCCTTCTACATCAAAGGCGGCTGGCAGTGGATATGTTGAGCCGGGTATCGTATCAACAGCAGTAAATTCATTAGTTTATAAGAGAAGTTCAGGTTCATTTACTCCTCCAAATGCGTATCCGACGTTGCGTGGTGTTATGACATGGTCAATTAACTGGGATGCGACGAATGGTTATGCATGGGCAAAAGCGATGGATTCATTGATGGATTCTCTGCCAAAGTCAGGCATTACAACTACAACAAAAGAACCGACAACAACAAAAACACAGATAACTACAACAAAGCAGCAGCCAACAACAATAGAAAATGATACAACAAAGAATATTGTTCAGAGACCATCTGCCCCAACCGGTTTGACATATGCAGGGAATGCAGATTTACCATATTATTTTGCATGGACTGCAGCAGCAAACGCAGAATCCTATAAGGTATACGTGAATGGAATTTATGCTGCAACAGTAATCAGTGAAAGTGTAAGTCTGGATTCAAAATTCTTTCCATCAGAGGGTACTTATACGATTGGTGTGAGTGCTGTAAATGAAGGTGGAGAGTCAGAGCAGACAACAATATCTTATATTGTAAAAAGCAGTGAAGTTACGACTTCACCAGTTGTAACTACAGAGGAAGTTACAACAAAAAATGTAAATCCGGGAAATAAAAAGGCACCGGTATTGATTGGTTATTATCATACATGGCATAATTCAGGAAATCCATTTATTAAATTAAGGGATGTTGACAGTAATTGGGATATTATCAATATATCTTTTGCAGAGCCGGTTTCAGCAGGCAGTACAGATGGTAAAATGCAGTTTAATATCTCAGGATTGACATCAGATTATACAAAGAATGATTTTAAGGCAGATATAAAAGCACTGCAGGCTAAGGGAAAGAAGGTTGTATTATCCATTGGCGGTTATGAGGGATATTTCTCTCTGAATTCAGAAGGAGCAATCAATCAGTTTGTCAATGATATTAAATCCTTTGTCAATGAATATGGCTTTGATGGTATTGATATTGATTTAGAGCAGTCTTCAGTTAATTTCAGTCAGGGAAATGATAAAGATATCAGACAGATTACTTCACCGCAGTTAAAGAATATGACAACTGCCATAAGAAGGATTGTCAGCAGTTATGGTAAAGATTTTATTTTATCCTGGGCACCGGAAACATTTTACATGCAGATGGGATACACATATTATGCAGGTATCAACCAGTGGTGTGATCCTAGAGCAGGTTCATATCTTCCAATGATTAATGCGTTGAGAGATATTACAACATTTGTTCATGTTCAGTTATATAATTCTATTGCAATAACAGCGCCGGATGGCAAATCATACAGTATGGGAAACAAAGATGCAGTCGTTGCAATGTGCAAAATGTTATTAGATGGTTTCCATGTTGGAGAAGGAGTTGGAGTGGCACCAACAGATGCCACATGGTTTGCACCGCTTAGAGCAGATCAGGTTGTTATTGGTGTTCCGTCATCAGCGAATGCAGCGGGAAGCGGACAAATTTCTAACGCTGAGTTACAGGCAGCTTTTACAGAACTTAACAATTCTTATCCGGGAATGGGTGGAATTATGACATGGTCTATTAATTGGGATAATGCACAGAATAATAATAGTTTTGCAAGAGAGAATAAAGCGTTTTTATCAAAGTTCGGAAGTGGCGAAGTTCCTACGATAGAGACAACGACGCAGCAGGTGACAACAGAGGCACCGACGCCACAGAGACCTACAGAGCAGGTAACAACAGAGAAACAGACAGAACCACCTACTACGGAAAAGCCGACAGAAGTTCCAACCACTGAAAAACCGACAGCTACACCGACAGAAAAGCCGACGGAAGACAAAACAACAGAGGCTCCAACAAGTGGAAATATAGAGTGGAAAGCTGTTTCGGGAAGCAATACAATATTCTATAATGCAAATCACACATTAACAGGAATCGTAAATGTTCAGAAACCTGGCTTTGCAGCAGAAGAAGGAATTTATGTAACGGTACCGGCGGCTATTAGTAAGGTGATGGTAAATGGAATAGAAACATCAGGTTCAGCAATTCAGGGAGCAGGAGCAGTTATTTATTTGTCAGCGTTAAATAAGCAAATAAATGTAATTGAAATTGAATATGCAGGTGGAAAAGGTGAAATTCTATTTAGGAATGCAGCAATAGGTGGGGCAGACATGACAACAAAACCTACAGAGACTGTGACTCAGGAACAGATTACAGAAAAGCCGACATCAGCACTAACTACACCAGCACCGGTTCAGACTACAACAGAGATGCCAACACATGATATTGGTGTAAAAGTACCCGAAGCAGTTACCGGACTGACACATGCACCTGCAGGAGACGGTTCTCTTCCAAATTACTTTGCATGGGCAGGAGTGAGTGAAGCAACACAATATAATTTTTATATTAATGGACGATACGTAGGAAGTAGTACATATGCTGCATATAATGCTGATAAATTCTTTAAGGATGCAGAGGATGGTAATTACACCATTGGAGTAACAGCTGTAAATGACGGTGGAGAATCGAAAATAACAACCATCCAATTTAAGAAAGCAACACCGAAAATGATGGCAGGAAGAAGTGCATTGGAAACTTCTCAGGTTTTAACAGCGGGAAAAAAGAACTCTGCAAAAAAAATAAATATTACTTTTAAAAGTGTTAAAGGGGCAAAGAAATATCAAATACAAATTGCAAAAAATAAAAAGTTTAATAAACTTCTTGTTAAAAAGATTGTTAAAAAGTGTAAATTAATTATTAGAAATAAAAAATTTGCATTTAAGAAAAAATTGTATGTTAGAGTACGGGTGAAAGGAGCAAAAGTCTGGTCCCAGACAAAAAGAGTAAAAATAAAGTAAGTTTTTTAATGATGCTGTACAGATTAAAGTTGCAATCTGTACAGCATTTTTTTTATAAAAATATAAAGCAGAAAAACATTTTTATTCGGCATCGACTTTTATCGACGTATTTCGCCTAAAATCCTTATAAATAATGAGAAAAATGTAGATAAAAATATTTTTATATATTGCAAAAAAATGTTTCAACTGTTACGTTTTAATTGTTAATTATAAAGAGAAAAGGAGAAAATTATGAGGAAAAAATTAACAAGTGTAACTTTAGCAGTGACAATGCTGGTATCATTATGTAGTGCCAATATTGTTAAAAGTACTACAACAAAAGCTGAGAATAAAGCAGTAACAGTTTTTGACCAGATTGAAGAAGTTAATATCTCAGAGAATAAACTAGATGATATTGCGGAAGCAGCTTTGGAAGATGGGGCAAGAGCTGCAGAAGAAGTGAATAAGTATAAAGATGAAGCAGATTATAATGCAGCATTAAATTCTGCACTGACATCTTATTATGAGACAGAAGAATTTGAGCAGTTAAAAGAATTTCAGCAAACTGTGGACAGCCGCAGCGATGAAGTTGTAGAGGCATATGAAGAAGCGGCAGAAGAAAGAAACAAGGGAGATAAAAATGGTTTCGAAGCAGGAAAAGTTTTAGCCATATTTGATGGAGATGCAACAGAAGAGGAAATTCATGCAGTCTGTGAAGCACAGAATGGAGATATAGAATCTATTTATAAAGATTTCACAGGAGATTATGTTGCGGAAATCTCTATATCATTAGGACAGACTGTAGACATGGCATCAGAAGCATATAGCCAGTATAGTATTACAGAGGCAGTGGATGGCAATGATTATTATGATGTAGAAGAAACAGCGCTGGAAGCAACAAATGATCCAGATATTAAGAAACAGTATTACTTAGACAATATAAATGTAAAGAAGGCATGGGATTATGTTTCCAGTCATTCTCATGAAAAGGTGTTGGTAGGAGTCATTGATACAGGAGTTCAGATCGACCATCCTGATATAAAAAATGTGATTTCACCATATTCAGTAGACATAACAGGAGATACCCCGGTATTGTTAAAAGATTGTGATGAGCCGGCAAAAACTGATCATGGAACAGGAGTGGCAAGTATTATAGCGGCGGAAGCAAACAACAACAGACAGATGGCAGGAGTAGCAAGCTGTTATAATAATGACGTTGTTGAAATACTTGCAGTACAGGCATCTTCATATTTTGAAGAATATAAAGATTATAGATTTGGCATTGAAGATGAAGCAAAAGCTTTAAATTACTGCTTTGAGCAAGGTGTGAAAGTAGTT
>CAOXUF010000036.1:12751-13107 GCA_948560485.1 uncultured Eubacterium sp. | reverse complement strand
CGGATTACTGTCACTAGTAACTCCTCCAAATGCCTCTCTGTTAAAGAAGTTTCCCCATCTTCCAATAATTTGTCCCAAAATTAATCCGTAGATTGCTGTATCTGTAACTTTGTAAAAAGAAATCTTTTTTAGATGGGTATATATCAAACAGGTTATTACTGCCCCGATAACGCCTCCATATATTGCAAGCCCTCCCTGACGGATATTAATAATCTCTGCGGGATGCTTTCCGTAATAATCCCAACTAAACGCTACATAATATAATCTGGCCCCAATAACGCTGAACAGGATTGCATAAATGGCAAAATCTATATACTGGTTATAGTCCTGTCCTGTAAGATCGGAAGAGCACACGT
>CAOXUF010000036.1:0-12741 GCA_948560485.1 uncultured Eubacterium sp. | reverse complement strand
TATAACATGCTATAACAATTCCAGCCAGCATGCCAAAAGCAATAATGCAGCCATAAAAGGCAATATCCACTCCAAACAAATTAAATGTTTTGGGGAGATTTTCTATATTAATATGTAAATTAGGAAACTGTATATCCATCTCAATCCTCCTCACTTTATCTACTATACTATAATTTATCAATAACGATAAATTTATTCAACCCCAACATTGCCCCGCAAATAAAAATATGATAAACTATCCATTGGTATTACCAAAGAATGGAGGAAAATAAAATGAGATTAGGTATTGTCGGTTTACCGAATGTAGGTAAAAGTACTTTATTTAATTCTTTAACAAAAGCTGGAGCTGAATCAGCCAACTACCCGTTTTGTACAATTGACCCAAATGTTGGTATCGTTACAGTTCCTGATGAAAGATTAGATAAATTAACAGCTTTATATAATTCAGCAAAAACAATTCCTGCTGTGATTGAATTCGTTGATATTGCAGGACTTGTAAAGGGAGCATCTAAAGGCGAAGGTTTAGGAAACCAATTCCTTGCAAATATTCGTGAAGTTGATGCTATCGTTCACGTAGTTAGATGTTTTGAGGACACAAACGTTATTCACGTTGACGGAAGTGTTGATCCTATCAGAGATATTGAAACGATTAATCTCGAATTAATTTTCTCTGATGTAGAAATTTTAGAAAGACGTATTGCAAAAACTACCCGGGGTGCCAGAAATGATAAAGCTCTTGCAAAAGAGTTAGCTTTTCAGGAAAAAATCAAAAAATATCTGGAAGATGGAAATCTTGCAATCAAGTATGAACTCGAGGATGAAGATGAAATTGCATGGATGAGCGAATACAATCTCCTGACTGCAAAGCCGGTTATCTTTGCTGCTAATGTTGCAGAGGATGATTTGGCAGACGATGGAGATTCAAACAATCATGTTTCTGCTGTCAGAGCCTTTGCAGAGGAAAACAACTGTGAAGTTTTCGTTATCAGTGCAGAAATTGAGCAGGAAATCGCCCAGTTAGATGATGATGAAAAACAGATGTTTTTAGAAGATTTAGGAATCAGTCAGTCTGGTCTTGATAAATTAATCAAAGCCAGCTACTCACTTCTTGGTCTTATCAGTTATCTTACTTCCGGTGAAGATGAAACAAGAGCATGGACCATCAAAGAAGGAACAAAAGCTCCACAGGCTGCCGGAAAGATTCATACCGATTTCGAACGTGGTTTTATCTGTGCTGAAGTCGTAGCATACGAAGACCTCATGAGATGCGGTTCAATGAAAGATGCAAAAGAAGCAGGTCTCGTAGGCCTTCAGGGAAAAGAATATATCGTAAAAGACGGTGATGTGATTACCTTCAGGTTCAACGTGTAATAGCACTGAGCCATGCTAAAATAAAAAGAACAGACCACGTGGAAAGTTTACTTTCTCAAGTGGTCTGTTCTTTTTATTTTAATACGGCGAACGCCGTACATGAGTGATATATTTGCTTTAGCAAATATATCCGAATGGAGCATGGCTCTTTCCATTTTAGATATTATCTAAAAACTCATCAATTGTCTCCACTTTAGCCGCTAATTTATGCCAACGTTTCAACACTTTCACATCGCACTGTTCCCGAATTTTATCTTGTAAAATTTCTGGAATTGTGCCAATATCTTCTAGCAGTTCCAATACATCTTCTTGTTTTGCTTGTTGTATTCCTTCTTGTCTAAATTCTTCTGAAATTGAACACATGGTCTTAATTCCCTCCTTATTATGTTTAAAATAATATACTCTTTGTGAAAATTTAGGAAATTTTTTGTTATTTACATCCGTTTGCAAAAAACATTGCATCAGTTCAGATATTTCACTTCCATCATCAATCGCAGTATTAACATAAATCTCATGCAATCCATTATCTACAACATCTTTAGTTTCTGTAATTATTGGTTCAATGTGATAAATTGTTCTTTTTAATTTAAACACATCAAATTCAGATATGTATACTGCATTTATCTCAGGAAGCATCTCAAACTTTTCTCCTGGAGTCACGATATTCGCAGTAATACACGACGTGTTATAACGTATACGTTTCAAAGGATTCTCATCATTTGCTCTATGCACTTCAATATTACAGAAACGTTTATCACCTCTTACACATAATGCATCTAGTCGTACTGAGCGTCCCTGTAGATTTTTTATGCTTTTCTGAGGATTAACCTCCAACACTCTTAATTCAGAATCTTGTAATATAACACGAAGCAACTCTTCACAAACCTCTGAATCCTCAGCAATCTTTTCAAAAAATGTATCATCAATGGGACGGTATTTCGCAATTTTTTCCTGTGTTTGTTGATAGTTCTTGTCATACTTAGTCAATTGCTCTTTCGCTTCTGTCATTCATTTCCTCGCTTTCTTCACTAATATTTTGTAAAAAGCAAAGAATATTAACCTTCAAATTTAATTTATCTCCTAACGAAATAAATGTCAATCAAATTTCTTTGCTTTAACCTCTTCATCATGTTTCATATTGTTTATAAACATATTATCACTTCTCATTCTTAATGTCAATTATTGTTTATATTTATCCTCAAAAGCATTTAAACATCACATAACAAAACGCAACCAGCATGTGATTGCGTTTTATAAATTATCTACTTTTTACACGATTATTTAAAATATATGTTTGAATTTTCTCACATTCTCTTCCACATTACCTTTATACACAGCCGAGCCTGCGACAATTACATCCGCCCCTGCTTCTATCGGAACAGATACATTATTAAGCGTTACACCGCCATCAACCTGAATCAACAACTCCAATCCTTTTTCTTCAGCAGCCTTGCGAACAACTGCCACCTTTTCTGTACAATCATCAATATAAGACTGCCCGCCAAATCCAGGATGAACCGTCATAATTAAAATCATCTCAACATCTCCAATATACGGAAGTATTTCCTCTACATCCGTCTCCGGATTACAAGCCAATCCAGCCTGCATACCTTCTGCATGAATAGCGTCAATTGTTTTCTTCACATCTTCACATGCCTCTACATGAACTGTCAGCAGTTCCGCACCTGCTGCTTTAAACTCCTTTATATATCGAATCGGTTCTTTTATCATTAAATGAACATCAAACAACTTATTTGTATAACTTCTGACAGCCTTGATAACAGGCATTCCAAAAGAAATATTCGGCACAAATATTCCATCCATGACATCAATATGTATCCAGTCACATCCTGCCTTATCAATTTGTTTTATGTCTGCTCCAAGATTTGCAAAATCCGCTGATAATATTGACGGTGATAATTTAATCATATCGTTTCTCCTTCTCTTTTAATTCCTGATACATTAATTTATAATTATCGTATCTGCTAATTGATATTTTCTCATCCTCTAATGCAGTTTTTACTGCACAATCAGGCTCGTTTAAATGGGCACACCCAATAAATCTACATTGTCCAACATATTCACCAAATTCTGGAAAACAATCCTCCAGTCTTTCTTTTACCATTCCCGGAACAAAAAGTGAACTAAAACCAGGGGTGTCAAAAACAAAAGATTTTTCATCAATTTCAAACAATTCAGAATGCCTTGTAGTATGTTTACCTCTTCCTATTTTTTTACTTACACTTCCAGTCTCCATCGTATAATTTTTCGTTAATGCATTTAACATGGAAGATTTTCCAACACCTGAAGGTCCTGCAAACACCGTAGTTTTATTTTTTAGGAATCTTTTAACTGTCTCGACTCCCTCATCCTCTGTTGCACTGGCAAAAATAACCCTGTATCCGGCATTATTATAAATTGTTTTTAACTGCTCCATAAAAGTCTCATCTGCAATATCCTTTTTATTGAAGCAGATAATTGTCTCAATATTTTGAAACTCCATCATTACCAGAAATTTATCAAGCAGATTCAGATTTGGATTTGGCTGTTTCAGCGCAAAAACAATCATTGCCTGATCAACATTAGCCACTGCCGGTCTGATTAACTCATTCTCCCTCTCCTCAATAGCTATAATATTTCCATTCTTTTCTGTTTCATCTATTACATCTATTGCTACATTGTCACCTACTAAAGGTTTAATACTTTTATTTCTAAAAACGCCCTTCGCTTTACATTCATATAACTTTTCTTCTGCCAGGACATAATAAAATCCTGCAATTCCCTTTATAATTTTTCCTTGCTTCTGAATAATATCACCCTCACTTTTCAAGACCTGTATCTGGTATACTTATATTCATAAAAGTCCACCCTCTCGGGTGGGCTCTTACTATTTTAATTTGACAGTATCTTTAATAACACTTTTTCCGTCTACAAATAACTCTATCGTTGCTTTTCCTTCCTTATCACCTACAAGATTCATTTTATAATCTCCCGGCCACATTGAAACATCAGCATATCGCGGATCAACCTTTTGTAACACATCATTCAACGCTACAGATACAACACCCTCTGTAATAGGGTTTCCATCAGAATCCAGCAGACTTTCCATAGAGAATGTATATGTTCCTTTATACTCTTCTCCACCTTCCGGTCCCTTACTGACAACAATACCAATTGATGCACCAACAGGAGCTACACTTCCTCCCTTAATCAACTGTCTGATGACCGTTCCCTTTTCTACATCTTCACTATAAACTTCTCTGACTTTTCCCACACTAAAGCCTGACGCTGAGATTTTTTCCTGAGCTTTCGCCTGTTTATAATTTTCAACATTAGGGACAGTATTTACCTTTTCTCCGGTTTTATCTTTTCCTCTGCTGACTTTCAGATGAATCACATCCGTTCTGGAAATAGATGCTCTTTCTGCCGGAGAACTTGAAATAACAACTCCTACATTTTTTTCACTATATTCATAGGTTATCTCAGTTTTTACACCGATTTTATCTAATGTTTCTATAACATCATCTAATTCCGAACCAATAATTCCTGATGGAACTGTTATTTTCTTTGGTCCCTTACTAACAACCAGTTTTACCGTTTTATTTCTGTCTACAATTTCATCCGGCTCAATTGACTGACTGACAATCGTATCATTCGGATAAATGTCACTATTCACATAATTAGAATCATATTCAAATCCCAAATGCCTGTCATTGAGCATAATCTCTGCCTCATCAGAAGTTCTTCCAACAACATTTGGAACAACTGTTTTACTTGGATCAACTGTATCCAGTTCCCCTTGTTCTACACTCCTTGGCAGCCGGATTTTATTATCACTTAAAACCCATGTTAAAACCACTGCTGCTATAACTAATGCAACAATACCAACAATTACTCCGCCAATCGTTACCATTCGATCCATTTTAGGACTTAATGTGTCAATATCATCCTGTTCCTCTGACTCAAAATCTATTTTATCACGTTCCCTGCCTGATTCTTTACGAATCTGATTGATTTCATCATCTGTTATCATTATCGTAGAACCACCGGTATCTGATGTATCTAATTGTACAAAATCCACATCCGGCTCTGACAAAGCTCTTTTTAAATCAGCAATCAAAAGTGAAATCTTAGGATATCTCTTTTCTACTTTATTCTGTGTACATTTTAAAACTATCTTTTCTAAACTGACAGGAACATCCCTTGTAAAATCTTTTACATTCGGAACATTACTCTGAATATGTTTCAAGGCAATAGTTACTGTAGATTCTCCATCAAAAGGAACTGTACCTGTGAGCATTTCAAACATCGTAATACCTAAAGAATAAATATCACTTTTCTCGTCAACATATTTTCCACCAGCCTGTTCCGGTGAAATATAATGAACCGAACCCATAGCATTTCCGTTAATTGTATTTGCTGAAGCCGCTCTGGCAATACCGAAATCAGTAACTTTAACTTTTCCCTCTCTGGAAATCATAATATTCTGCGGCTTAATATCACGGTGTACAATCTGATTATTATGGGCACACTCAATACCATTCGCAATCTGTACCGCAATACTGATCGTTTCCCGATAAGTAAATTTTCCCTTCTTTTCAATATAATGCTTTAATGTAATTCCCTCGATTAATTCCATTACTATGTAATACAATCCATCGTCTTCTCCTACATCATACACATTTACAATATTAGGATGTATCAGACTTGCCGCAGATTGTGCCTCTACACGAAATTTCGAAACAAAATTCTTATCTTTACTATATTCCTGTTTCAATACTTTCATGGCAACATTTCTGTTTAATTTATGGTCTTTTGCCTTATAAACATCTGACATTCCTCCGGCACCGACTCTGCTTATGATTTCATAACGATTATTAATAAAATTCCCTTTTGCTAACATAGTTTACTCCTCGCTTATTTCAGGTTGAATTAGAATTGCTGATATATTATCCTTTCCGCCATTTTCATTTGCCTGGTCTATAAGTGCTCGCACGGCATCTTCGATTCTTTCGTTTTTATGAACTGTTCTTTTAATTTCATAATCATCTACCATATTGGTAAGTCCATCTGAGCATAACAGCAATTTTTCCCCTTGCGAAATTTCTATCTCAAAAATATCCGGTGTGGCTGTTCTGTCTTCAGCTACTCCGATTGCCTTTGTAATAACGTTTTTCTTATAATGAGTTTTTGCCTCTTCCTTGTCCAGCATTCCCATTCTGACCATATCCTCCACTAAAGAATGATCTCTGGTAATCTGTCTGATTTCTCTTCCAATCAGATATAATCTGCTGTCCCCCACATTTGCGATATAAATGTGGTTATCTACAATTGTACATGCAACAAAAGTAGTACCCATTCCACTGTAATCCTTATTGGATATTGCCATATCATAAATTTCTTTATTTATGGAAATAATTCCGGCATCTAATATATTTGCAGGATCCGACATATGGGTAGCACATGCATACTTCACAAATTTTTCAATAGCTACTCTTGATGCCACATCCCCTGCCTTATGACCTCCCATACCGTCAGCCACAATAAAAAGGTTCGGAAGTTTACCTATCGGCTCTGCCGACATAAAGATGCTATCCTGATTTATTGTTCTCATAAGTCCTACATCTGTTTTGCCAAAAGCGTTTATCATCTGTTTAGACATCTGTCTCCTCCTTTCTTCCTTTCATGGCTTCATTTCTAAGCTGTCCACAGGCTCCATTAATATCTCTGCCCATCTCTCTTCTTATAGTAGCATTAATCTTGTTTTTTTCAAGTCTTGATTTAAACTGCTCTACTGCTTTTTTATCAGACTGCGTAAAATTTCTTTCTTTTATGGGATTTACCGGAATCAAATTTACGTGGCAGTTAATTCCTCTGACCAAATCTGCCAGACATTCCGCTTCCTCCACAGAATCATTCTGCCCTGCCACAAGGCTGTATTCAAATGTAATTCTTCTTCCTGTTTCCCCAAAATATTCCCTGCAGGCATTTAAAATCTCATCAATAGAGTACTTGTATGCTATCGGCATCAGGCTCTTTCTTGTCTCGTTATCCGAGGCATGTAACGATAATGCCAATGTGATTTGAAAATGTTTTTCTGCCAGTTCCTTTATTTTAGGAACAATCCCACAAGTAGACAAGGTAATATTTCTTTGACTTAAATTCGCTCCGTTTTCATCGGAAATCATTTGAATAAATTTTACAACATTGTCAAAGTTATCTAAAGGCTCTCCACTCCCCATCAACACAACGTTAGAAACTTTTTCCCCAATATCCTGCTCTATCGCATATATCTGGGAAAGCAACTCTGATGCAGTAAGATTCCTTTCCAGACCATTTAATGTAGATGCACAAAACCTGCACCCCATTCTACAGCCCGACTGCGTAGAAATGCAGACAGAATTTCCATGATGATAGCGCATTAAAACACTCTCGATGATAGAACCACCCTTGATTTCAAACAAATATTTTCTTGTTCCATCTACTTTGGATATTAATACATCCACCGGTCTCACACTTCGGATTTCATATATTTCTTTCAGCTTTGTTCTCAAGGATTTGGACAGATTTGTCATTTCTTCAAAGGATGTCACCTTCTCCTTATGTAACCACTGGTATATCTGCTTAGCACGAAACCCCTTTTCTCCCAAAGAATCCATCTGTTCTTTTAACTCTATTAAATTGTACGATTTAATATCCTGTTTTTCGCTCATACGTTATCCTTTTATTTTTTCAAAAGTAGAAATAAAAAATCCATCCATTCCATAATCACCTGTAAAAATCTGCAAACATCCTTTTTTAGATTGCAGCTGTTTTGGAACCTCATCGCCAAAATCTTTCAGACGAAATGGTAAATTTTCTTCTATCCATCTTACATTATCATCATTCTCAAATTTATTTACTGTACATGTACTAAACACTAATGTTCCGCCAGGCTTTACATATCTGCCGACCACACGCAATATGCTTCTCTGCAAAAGAACTAATTGGTCAATCTGTTCCTTTGTAACATTATATTTTATATCACTTTTCTTTCCTATAACCCCTAAACCGGAACAAGGCAGATCTGCGATGACAATATCCGCTCTTTCGATAGAGTCTTCATCCAGAACAGAAGCATCCATTACTTTTATTTTAATATTTTTGATACCAATTCTCTTAATATTTTCCTGAATCAGACCAACCTTATATTCTGTTAAATCTCTCGCCTCAACACAGCCTGTACCATTCATCAAGTCAGAAATATGTAAACTTTTTCCTCCGGGTGCAGCACATACATCAATGACATAATTATTATTTTTTACCCCACTGGCTAATCCTACCATCATGGAACTCTCATCCTGAACAGTAATCAGTCCTGCCTGAAATGCATCTAAATTTTCCAAGCTGTCAAATCCCTTTATATATAAAGCATTTTTATACAATTCAGACTGTTTTACTTCAACGCCGTGATATTTTAAATTCTTAATAATATCTGCTGCATCTGCCTTACTGGTATTGCATCTTACTGTAACAGAATGCGGGGAATACAGACTCTCAAGCATTTTTACTGTACGCTCTTCTCCATACTGCTCTTCCCACATCTCCACAATCCATTTTGGTATCGAATACTTTACGGATATGCAATCTAATGAATCATCTGGATAATGAATATTGTCAATATTTCTTGTAATATTTCTTAACACACCATTGACGAAACCTTTCAGCCCCGACATCTTTCGCTTATTTGTCAGTTTCACTGCTTCATTACAAACTGCCGATACCGGTACAGAATCCATATATTTTAATTGATAAGCCGACAAAACCAATATCCATTTTATCACTTTTTTCATCTTTGCTGTCGGTGTTTTTGAAAATTGATTAAGAATATACTCTAACTCAATTTTTCTCTCAATGCTTCCTCTAAAAAGTACTGAAATAAAAGCTCTCTGCTGCTTATCCAGAAACCTATAATTGTCCAGATAGTTTTTTAATACGAGATGGCTTTTTTTACCATCTTCTACTTCTATGAGCATAGAAAGAACAATATTTCTCAAATTGACCTGTGGCTTTACACTAGTCATTATCCCTGCCTCCAAACAATATCACCAATCGAAGCAGCTGCAATATGGATGAGGCTGCTGCTGCCACATAAGTAAGAGCTGCAGCACCTAAAACTTTTTTTGTGTATTGTAATTCCGTGCTGCCAAAAATACCTGTATTCTCCAATACTTTAACTGCTCTGTTTGAAGCATTAAATTCTACCGGTAATGTAACAATCTGAAACAATACTGCCAGAGAAAATGCAAATATTCCAATATAAATAATTGTCTGTCCTGTTCCCTGTCCATAAAATAATATTCCAATTATAATTAAGAGCCATGACAATCTGGAACCCCAGTTTGCAAATGGAACCAATGCATTTCTGACTGCTATCGGTGTATATCCTCTGTGGTGCTGCATAGCATGACCACACTCATGTGCTGCCACACCAATAGCTGCCACACTCGTACTGCCATATGTGGAATCTGATAAACTCAGAACTTTTGTTTTTGGATTATAATTATCTGTCAACTCTCCAGCAACATGCTGAATCGTGACATCATAAATCCCCTGGGACTCTAATATTCTCTGTGCTGCCTGCGCTCCTGTCATTCCTGAATTACTTGGTACTTTGGAATATTTCCGAAAAGTAGAATTCACACGTGCTGACGCCATCAAGCATAACACAACACCAATAATCACCAATATATATGTTGGATCAAAATAAAAACCGTATAGCATAAATGCCTCCTTTACTCTCCAAATTTCACTGCATCTATCTGATATCCATTCAGAAATGATACAACATCCATTCTCTTCTTACCTTCTAGTTGCAGTTCTTTAATGTCCAGATAACCCTTCCCAGTTGCTGCTCTTAAGGATTTATTATTTTTACAAATCGTTCCCGGCTCTTCTTTTACTTCTTGCTCAAGCACATCTGCAGCCCATATTTTCAATACTTTTCCGTCCAGATGTGTATATGCGCTTGGCCATGGATTCAAACCTCTGATTAATCTTTCAATCTCTGTGGCAGATTTATAAAAATCAATTTGTCCTAATTCTTTTGTAATCTTTCCTGCATAAGTAGATTCATCATCATTCTGTGGAATCCGCTTCACTGTGTTATTTTCTAACTTTTCAAGCGTCTCTAAAATCAACGCTCCACCCTCGAATGAAAGTTTGTCAAACAGACTGCCGCCGGTCTCTTTCTCATCTAATTTTATGATTTTTTTATCAATCATATCTCCGGTATCTAAGCCTTCTGCCATATACATAGTAGTCACACCACTGTGTTCTTCTCCATCAATAACTGCCCACTGTATTGGTGCAGCACCTCTGTATTTTGGAAGTAACGATGCATGAACGTTAATACAGCCATGCTTTGGTAAATCTAATATTTCTTTCGAAAGAATCTGTCCAAAAGCAATTACCACAATCACATCCGGATTCATCTCTCTTAGTATATCCACAAATCCAGGATTTTTTACCTTTTCCGGCTGAAAAACCGGTATGCCGAGTTCAATTGCCTTTTCTTTGACCGGTGTGAACTGCATCTTATGACCTCTTCCTTTTGGTCTGTCCTGCTGTGTTACAACACCTGTAACCTCATGTTTTTCTGCAATTTTTTCTAATGCCGGAACTGAAAAATCCGGCGTTCCCATAAACACAACCCTCATCTATTACCTCCAACAAAATGTTACTGCTCTTCTCCATACAGTTCTTCGTTGTTATATAGTTTTCCTTCTACCTTATCCACATATACAATTCCATCTAAATGATCGTTTTCATGTAAAATGCATCTGGCAAGAAGTCCTTCTGCTTCCATTTCAAACTCTTCCATTTTTTCGTTGAATGCCTTAACCTTTACCCAGTTTGCACGGGTAACTTTTCCTGATTTTCCCGGTACACTCAAGCATCCTTCATAATCCGTCTGACTTCCGTCTCTATCAATAATTTCCGGATTAATAAATACATAAGGAACACTGTTTCCTTCCTCATCACCACAGTCCACAACAAATATCCTCTTTAAAATTCCTACCTGTGGTGCTGCAAGTCCTACACCGTTTGCTTCATACATCGTATCAAACATATCTCCAATTAAAATTTTTGTTCTTAAATTTACGTCTTTTACCGGCTTGCAGACCTTTCTAAGACATTCCTCGCCTAATTCTCTTACATTTCTAGTTGCCATAATGCTCTCCTTTACTATGCTTTAAAGTCGAATTGTACACTAATCTTATTGAATTTTTGTGAACAATTTATTACATCTTCTAAATAATTTTTTAACTTTATCATTTTTATTCTGTCATTACTTTTTAAATAGATAATTCTTCGATAAGTATCATTAATTTTTGCTACCGGTGGTTCTGCCGGACCTATCACAAATAACTCTTTAAAGTATTTGTCTCTATATTGCTTTATAATCCCTGCGAACTCTTCTGTCTTTTGAATCAACTCTTTCTGCTCCCTACTTTGCAGCAAAACGGACACCATATTCGATGCCGGAGGATACTGCATCAATTTTCTATATGCCATTTCCTCCTCATAAAACGCCTTATAATCCTGATGACTGGCAGTCTCAATACTGTAATTATCTGGTGTGTATGTCTGAATCACCACATGTCCCGGAAGTTCACTTCTTCCTGCTCTTCCTGCTGCCTGGCATAGTAACTGAAACGTAGTTTCCGTTGCACTATAGTCTGATGCATAAAGGGACATATCTGCTGCGATAACTCCTACCAGAGTAACCCCCGGGAAATCATGACCTTTTACAATCATCTGCGTCCCGACTAAAATATCCGCTTCCCTATTAGCAAATGCTGACAGTATTTCCTCATGCCCGCCTTTTTTTGATGTCGTATCGGCATCCATTCGAAGAACCCGCGCCTTAGGAAACATCTTTTTTGCTGCTGTTTCTATCTGTTGTGTTCCAATTCCAAAGCCGCCCAGATATTTTGAACCGCATTGTGGGCACAATTTCGGAAGTTCCTCTGTATGTCCACAGTAATGACATATCATTTTTTTGTTTCTATGTAATTTCAAAGTAACATCACAGTGAGGACATTTGATTGCCTCTCCGCAATCCCTGCAGGACACAAACCCTGCATACCCTCTTCTATTAATAAACAACATTGTCTGCTGTTTTTTATCTAATCTATCCTGAATCAATTCTTGAAGCTTTTCGCTGAAAATTGATCTGTTATCTTTTTTTAGTTCTTCCCGCAAATCTACAATCGATACCTCCGGAAGTTTTCCCTTTTCTCTGTAATTTAATTCATGTAAACCGTAAACTCCGTTTTTTGCCCGATAATAAGACTCTATAGAAGGTGTTGCCGAACCTAATACCAA
>CAOXUF010000035.1:12121-13107 GCA_948560485.1 uncultured Eubacterium sp. | reverse complement strand
TGTGTAATATCGTCACCGGCAACACCACCAGTATGGAAAGTTCTCATAGTAAGCTGTGTACCAGGCTCACCGATAGACTGGGCAGCGATAATACCAACAGCCTCACCTACCTGAACTCTCTGTCCCGTAGCCATGTTCGCACCGTAACATTTTGCACATACACCCACATGTGACTTACATGTAAGAATTGTTCTAATCTTAACTCTGTCTACACCGGTTGCAACAATCGCTGCCGCTCTCTTTGGTGTAATCATATGATTCGCCTTGACAATCATATTTCCATCTGCATCATACATAGACTCTGCAGCAGTTCTTCCTGTAATTCTTTCCTCTAAAGTTTCGATAACTTCATTGCCGTCTGTTACTGCTTCAATTTCCATGAACGGAATTGCTTTTCCTTCACAGCAGTCAACATCACGGATAATCAAATCCTGTGAAACATCTACAAGTCTTCTTGTAAGATATCCTGAATCGGCTGTACGAAGAGCTGTATCAGAAAGACCCTTTCTCGCACCATGGGCTGAAATAAAGTATTCCAAAACATCAAGACCTTCACGGAAGTTTGACTTAATAGGAAGTTCGATTGTCTTACCTGTTGTATCCGCCATCAATCCACGCATACCTGCAAGCTGCTTAATCTGCTTATCAGAACCACGGGCTCCGGAATCTGCCATCATAAAGATGTTATTATATTTGTCAAGACCTCCAAGGAGGGCACTTGTAATCTGATTATCGGCATCCTGCCATGTCTCAATAACTTCTTTATATCTTTCTTCGTCAGTTAAGAAGCCTCTTCTAAAGTGCTTTGTAATCTCATCTACTGTGCTTTCAGCATCTGCTAAAATCTGTTTCTTAGCTTCCGGTACTGTCATATCAGAAATAGAAACTGTCATAGCAGCTCTTGTTGAGTACTTGTAACCCATAGCCTTGATATTATCAAGAACTTCTGCTGTCTTAGTTGCACCATGGTTATTAATAACTTTCTC
>CAOXUF010000035.1:11405-12111 GCA_948560485.1 uncultured Eubacterium sp. | reverse complement strand
AACTTTCTCTAAGATTTGTTTCAAACCTTTTTTTCCTACATGAAAATCAATCTCAAATTTCAGATAATCTTCATCTGCTTCTCTCTTAACAAAACCTAAATCCTGTGGAAGAATCTCATTAAACAGGCAACGTCCAAGTGTCGTTTCTATAACACCTTCTACTTCTTCGCCTTTTCCGTTAAATACTTTTCTCTTAACCTTAATCTTCTGATGAAGTGAAATGTCTCCATTCTCATAAGCTAAAATCGCCTGATTTACATCACTAAAGAAACGTCCGATAACATCTATCGGTTCGCAGACAACAACTCTGTCCTCTGCCTGATATCTAATATAATCATGTGTTCCAATTTTTCCTTCATCTAATGCATTCTTTAACTCTTCTTCTGAGTCATAGGTCTTTCTTCCTGCTTTTGCTACAATTTCTGCATCATCAGAATGGTCAACCATCTTATCCATTGTCAGATAATAAATACCAAGTACCATATCCTGTGAAGGAACTGCTACCGGTGCACCATCAGACGGCTTCAACAAGTTGTTTGGTGAAAGCAGTAAGAATCTGCATTCCGCCTGAGCTTCTACTGAAAGTGGAAGATGAACAGCCATCTGGTCACCGTCGAAATCGGCATTAAACGCTGTACATACCAACGGATGTAACTTAATCGCTCTACCTTCAACAAGTACCGGCTCAAATGCCTGAATACCTAAT
>CAOXUF010000035.1:7959-11395 GCA_948560485.1 uncultured Eubacterium sp. | reverse complement strand
TTCCAGTACATCCCAGACCTCTGTCTGAAGTCTCTCTACCATCTTCTTTGCAGCTTTAATGTTATGAGCAGTACCCTGCTCCACTAATTCTTTCATAACAAATGGCTTAAATAATTCAATAGCCATTTCTTTCGGAAGACCACACTGATAAATCTTAAGTTCCGGTCCTACTACGATAACGGAACGTCCTGAATAGTCAACACGCTTACCCAGCAGGTTCTGACGGAAACGTCCCTGCTTACCTTTTAACATGTCTGAAAGTGACTTCAACGCTCTGTTACCAGGTCCTGTAACTGCTCTTCCACGTCTTCCATTATCTATCAATGCATCAACCGCTTCCTGAAGCATTCTCTTTTCATTTCTTACGATAATTTCCGGAGCGCCCAGTTCCAAAAGTCTCTTTAAACGGTTATTTCTATTGATAATTCTTCTATATAAATCGTTCAGGTCAGATGTAGCAAATCTGCCACCTTCTAACTGAACCATAGGTCTGATATCCGGTGGGATAACCGGGATAACATCCATAATCATCCATTCCGGCTTATTGCCTGAACTTCTGAAAGCCTCAAAAACTTCCAGTCTCTTAACAATTTTAGCCTTCTTCTGTCCTGTTGCCTCAAATAATTCTTCTTTTAATTCTTCTGCACCTTTATCAAGGTCAATTGCCTGAAGTAATTCTTTGATAGCTTCAGCACCCATACCTACACGGAATTTTCCTTCAAATTCTTCGTAAGCTTCTCTAAATTCTTTCTCTGTCAATACCTGCTTGTATTCTAATGATGTATCCATTGGGTCAAGCACAATATAAGAAGCAAAGTATAATACTTTTTCTAACACTCTTGGTGAAATATCAAGGATTAATCCCATTCTTGAAGGAATTCCTTTGAAATACCAGATATGTGATACCGGTGTTGCAAGTTCCACACAACCCATACGCTCACGACGTACACTTGCTTTTGTAACCTCAACGCCACATCTGTCACAGACTACACCTTTATATCTGATTTTCTTATATTTTCCACAATGACATTCCCAGTCCTTGTTAGGTCCGAAAATCTTCTCACAGAACAAACCATCTTTTTCCGGCTTTAATGTTCTGTAGTTAATTGTTTCCGGTTTTGTAACTTCACCTAATTCCTCTTTGTCGCCTACCTTTCTTGTAGCCCACTGTCTGATTTTATCCGGTGAAGCAAGACCGATTTTAATTTTATCGAATGCAAGCTGTTCACTTACGTTTACGTCTGCCATGATCAAATCTCCCTTCTATTAATTTTCCTGACCGTCTTCAAATACTGAACCATCAGCATTTACTGTCTGGAGTTCTTCGCCAACAAATTCCTGTGTCTGGAATCCTGCCTGTGCAAATGCCTGACTATCTTCTTTATTCTGACCAAAGGTCTTGTCATTGTTCAGGATTGCATTAAAGTTTGTTTCACCATAATCTGTGCTCTCCTTCAACTCAACAACATTATCATCTTTATCTAATACATTTACATCAAGCGCCAATGCCTGAAGTTCTTTTACAAGTACCTTGAATGACTCAGGGATTCCCGGCTGAGGGATATTTTCACCCTTAATAATTGCTTCGTAAGTCTTAACACGTCCTACAACGTCGTCAGACTTAAATGTTAAGATTTCCTGCAATGTGTATGATGCACCATATGCCTCAAGTGCCCAAACTTCCATCTCACCAAATCTCTGTCCACCGAACTGTGCTTTACCACCAAGTGGCTGCTGTGTTACTAAAGAGTAAGGACCTGTTGAACGTGCATGAATCTTATCATCAACCAAGTGATGGAGTTTCAAGTAATGCATGAAACCGATTGTAACCGGACTATCGAAATAATCACCTGTTCTACCGTCTCGAAGTCTCACTTTACCATCTCTTGCAATCGGAACACCCTTCCACTCTTCCCTGTGGTCAAGATTATTTCCTAAATATTCCATAACTTCCGGTTTTAATGTATCTTTATATTTTTCTACAAAATCTTCCCATTCTGTATTAGCATAATCATTTGCAAGTTCCAAAGTATCCATGATATCAAACTCGTCTGCTCCATCAAATACCGGAGTCGCAATGTTAAATCCTAATACCTTCGCAGCAAGACTCAAATGAATCTCTAACACCTGTCCGATATTCATACGTGAAGGCACACCTAATGGATTCAATACAATATCAAGTGGTCTTCCGTTTGGTAAGAACGGCATATCTTCTACAGGGAGCACTCTGGAAACGACACCCTTGTTACCATGACGACCGGCCATCTTATCACCAACAGAAATCTTTCTCTTCTGTGCAATGTAGATTCGAACGGATTCGTTTACGCCCGGAGCCAGTTCATCTCCGTTTTCTCTCTTGAATACCTTTGCATCAACAACAATACCTGCCTCACCATGAGGAACCTTAAGTGATGTGTCTCTAACCTCTCTTGCCTTTTCGCCAAAGATTGCACGAAGTAATCTCTCTTCCGGTGTAAGTTCCGTTTCTCCCTTTGGAGTAACCTTACCAACCAGAATATCTCCGGCTCTTACTTCTGCACCGATTCTGATAATACCTCTCTCATCAAGGTCTTTTCTCGCATCATCACCGACACCCGGAACGTCATTTGTAATCTCTTCCGGTCCAAGTTTGGTATCTCTTGCTTCTGTCTCATATTCTTCTATATGAATGGATGTATAAACATCATCCTGTACTAATCTTTCACTGAGAAGTACCGCATCCTCGTAGTTATAACCTTCCCATGTCATAAATCCGATTAATGGATTCTTACCAAGGGCAATCTCGCCGTTGGATGTTGATGCACCATCGGCAATAACTTCTCCTGCTTCAACTCTGTTACCCTTGTATACAATAGCTCTCTGGTTGTAGCAGTTACTCTGGTTACTTCTTGAGAATTTAATCAGATGGTATGTGTCTAACTGACCGTCATCTGTTCTTACCGTTATCTCTTTTGATGTTGATTTTTCAACAACACCTGCACGTTTCGCTACCACGCACACTCCCGAGTCAACAGCTGCCTTTCCTTCCATACCTGTACCAACGACTGGAGCCTCAGTAGTCATAAGCGGTACTGCCTGACGCTGCATGTTAGATCCCATCAGAGCACGGTTCGCATCGTCATTCTGTAAGAATGGAATCATGGATGTAGCTACTGAGAATACCATTCTCGGAGAAACGTCCATCAGGTCAATTCTCTTCTTGTCAAACTGTGATGTTTCTTCTCTATAACGTCCTGATACATTCTTATTTACAAAATATCCGTTTTCATCTAACGGCTCATTCGCCTGCGCTACTGTGTAGTTATCTTCTTCGTCAGCTGTAATATATACAACTTCATCTGTAACACGCGGATTTTCCGGATCTGACTTATCTACAACTCTGTATGGGGCTTCAATAAATCCATACTCGTTCAATCTTGCAAAAGACGCAAACGAG
>CAOXUF010000035.1:3335-7949 GCA_948560485.1 uncultured Eubacterium sp. | reverse complement strand
GCAAACGAGTTGATCAGACCGATGTTTGGTCCTTCCGGTGTCTCAATCGGACACATTCTTCCATAATGTGTATAATGAACGTCTCGAACCTCGAATCCGGCACGGTCTCTTGAAAGACCACCAGGTCCAAGTGCTGATAAACGTCTCTTATGTGTCAACTCACCAAGTGGGTTGTTCTGATCCATAAACTGTGACAACTGAGAACTTCCAAAGAACTCCTTAACAGCAGCAGTCACTGGCTTTATATTAATTAATGTCTGTGGAGAAACGCCTTCCAAATCCTGTGTTGTCATTCTCTCACGAACAACTCTCTCCATTCTTGAAAGACCAATTCTGTACTGGTTCTGAAGCAATTCACCTACTGCACGGATACGTCTGTTTCCTAAGTGGTCAATATCATCAGATGTTCCAATACCATATTCTATATTTAATAAATAGTTAATGGATGCAAGGATATCTTCCTTTGTAATATGCTTTGGAACTAATTCATGAGCATTTCTCTTAATTGCATCTTTTAACTCTTCTTCTGTTTCGTTTTCTGCTAAGATTTCAGCAAGTACAGGATAATAAACATCCTCTAAGATGCCTAATTCTTTGCAATCGAAATCAACGTATGCATTAATATCAACTGCCATATTAGACAATACCTTTTCATTCTTAACATCTGTCTGAATCATTACTGATGGAACAGCTGCATTCTGAATCTGAACAGCAAGCTCCTGAGACACATTCGTTCCAGCCTCTGCCAAAACTTCACCTGTAGACATATCAATAACATCTTCTGCTAAAATGTGTCCTACGATTCTGCTCTTATAAGAAAGTTTTTTATTATATTTATATCTGCCGACTCTGGCAAGGTCATATCTCTTTGCATCAAAGAACATTCCTGTAATAATAGACTCTGCACTGTCCACGCTGAGAGGCTCTCCCGGACGAATCTTCTTGTATAATTCCAAAAGACCGCTTTCGTAATCATCACTCTGGTCTTTTTCAAATGTAGCAAGAAGTTTTTCTTCCTCACCGAATAATTCTGTAATCTCTGCATTGGTTCCTACGCCTAATGCTCTGATAAGAACTGTTACAGGAACTTTTCTTGTTCTGTCTACACGAACATAGAACACATCATTAGAGTCTGTTTCATATTCCAACCATGCTCCACGGTTTGGAATCACCTGTGATGTATATAATTCCTTTCCTACCTTATCATGGCCAATAACATAGTAGATTCCCGGTGAACGTACTAACTGACTTACAATAACACGCTCAGCACCATTGATAACAAAAGTACCTGTTTCTGTCATAAGCGGTAAATCGCCCATGAAAATATCATGCTCTGTAAATTCACCTGTCTCCTTGTTATGAAGTCTTACCTTAACCTTTAAAGGTGCAGCATAAGTTGCATCTCTTTCCTTACACTCCTCAATCGTGTACTTCTTGTCTTCTTCACACAATCTGAAGTCAATAAATTCAAGGCTTAAGTTCTGGCCATAATCCTCAATCGGGGAAATATCATCCAATACTTCTCTTAGACCTGTAGTAAGGAACCACTCATATGAATCTCTCTGCACTTCAATAAGATTTGGCATTTCAAGAACTTCTTTCTGTCTTGAATAACTCATACGAATACCTTTTCCTGCTTTTACAGGACTGATTCTGTTCTTCTCCATTGACATTACTCTCCTTGTCTTAATATAATTAATTAATTTAACGCTATCACTTTATTTAATTAGGTTTTTCAGTCGTTATGTCAACCAAACTCCTTTAAAAAGGGCGCACTACTCCCCTTTTTATGCATAGCAAATTTTAATATACCATTTTTTAGTGGACGAGTCAAGAAAAATTTTAATTTTGCTATTTCATTGAAAATGTCAAGTTTATTTAGTAAGATTTTTCCAAAAAAATATAATCGCCTCTTCTTGCGATTATTTTACTCTTATTTTGCCCCTTTAATTCCATATTTTCGTTAATTTATTTTATATTTCTTTAGCATTACATTTCCAAAGTATATACTACCTCTTATCTTTTCACAACCGACAATTTATCGTTTAAGCCATTACTTCTTGCATATACATTTCACTAGATGATTTCCAACCAAGTATCTCTCTGGGATAGTCATTAATCCATATTTCAACTTTCTTTACTTCCGTTTTTGTGACTTCATCAAAATTAGTTCCTTTCGGCCACCAACGACGAAGCATTCTATTCTGATTCTCATTACTTGCTCGTTCACAACTTCGATATGCATGACAATAATATATTTGCGTTCGCTTTCTTCTTTTGTTTCTTCTGCTACGCTCCATGCCTTCCCAATCGGCAAATTCTGTTCCATTGTCAACTGTAATCGTCTTAAATTTTTCTCTGAAGGCTTTCTCTCCTAGTGTACGCTCCATTCGATTTAATGCCTTAACAACTTCTTCTGAAGTATGATTTTTAACGAGTATTACAATTTCATTCCTTGTTTTACGTTCTGTCAAAACTAAAAGTGCCTTTTTTCCTTTTCCCTGTGCAGATACAACGGAATCCATTTCCCAATGTCCCACTTCTTTTCTCTCGTTAATCTCTTCCGGTCTTTCATCTATACTTCTGCCCTTACTAAATCGCTTCTGCACTTTCTGCTTCTTTTGTTTCTTTTTTTGTCTCCGGTAAGGACAATATGCCAACACAATATTTGGAAATACTCCAGCTTTGATATAATTATATAGAGTTGTCAGGCATATCTTTGTTTTGAATATCAATCCATCACGCTTTATCTCCTGCAAAACCGCCGCTGGGGAATAATGATATTCTAGTATCATCATTTCTACAAACTCAATAAATTCCGGATCATCCTGTATTATTTTCATACGACCACATTTTCGTTTATTTTTTTCATATGTAATCTGCCCTTTATCATAACTATATATTTCTTTTTCTTTCCAATCATCAGTTTGTCTCTGTACCGTCTTTCCTCGTTTAAGTTCACGATAGATGGTTGTAAAATGACATCCAATCTGTTCTGCAATCTCAATTGGTTTCATTCCGGAATTAAATAGTGTCTCAATTTTGATTCGTTGAATTCTATCCAACTGGCTGTATTTTTCTCCCATATTTCCTCCCATAGTATTTTAGGGGTCATTTCTGACCCCTTAATACAACAATTTATCTAATCATAAATGTCTTTTGATAAATCTTCAAATTTAGCATCTTTTGTAAGATTATTTTCAACCTCATTGTCTAGCCCCTTATGCTGACAATATATTCCAATTGTTGAACCTATCTTGTTTGAATAAACTGCTCCACATTTATTTAAATTATCTATCATACTTTCATAATGCCCTTCACTATCTCTCCATCTATTGATTGCTTCTTTACCCACTGCATTTGTCCAATTTTCTAAAAAATAATCTTCAATTATGTCTATATATTTACTCTCCGCACCATATTTCTTTAGAACTATTTCCCTATCCTCAAACATTCCAGCATGTGGCCAGCCACCTTTTTTATATTCGTTGAATGCTGTCACACTTCTTATTTTTGCCATTTCATAACATATCTTACTCCATACTAATTCACTTCGCCCCGCTTTTCTAATCATTTCGTTTTGATATACAAAAACATTCTGATCATATACCTTCTGTGTAAAAGACTGTTCTTTATACTTACTATCATCTTCTGCATTTCCTTCCCAGAGTATAGAATCTGGTTCAATAGTAATCGTATTTGAGTCTGAACCATAATTCTTCTTACTAGCAACCATTTTGTATGCTTTTACCTTAAACTTATATTTTGTAACATATAGATTTGTCATTTTATAACTGCTTGTTGTCACAGTTTTAATTTTCTCCCAGATCTTTTCTGCTGGATAATATACAAACAGATCATATCCATCTGCTCCACTAACAGCAGTCCATGTTAAGTTATATGCATCTAGCTTCGTTTCTTTATATGTGCTGCCATCATATTCCTCATACTTATATGTTTTCTTAATTGCTGCTTTTTTCAGTTCTGGTTTCTTTGAATATTCAAACACTGCTTCTGTCTTAGTCGAACCCGCTTTATGCTCATACGACTTAAAAAGACTTCCGTTTGTTTTATATATTTTCAATGTATAATCGCACTGCTTTATTGCTTTTCCTGTATTAATTTTAAAAGAGCCTTTTTTTGCTGATGCTTTTTTTTCATAAATAACACCACCAATATCTAGCTTCACTTTATATCCAGGTCTGGTATATCCCTGTATCATCTGTGTGCTGTCTGTAATCTGATTCAGTTTTACTGTATTGGCAATTATATATGTTTTCTTTGTTTTTACTTTTTTCCATCCTTTTTTATTTTTCTTCTTTTTATAAAATTTAACTGTTATTTTCTTTCCTATTTTATTTTTTAATTTATTCTTTGATACTGCAATTTTGAAATTGCCTTTTTTATTAGCCTTTTTAGAATATTTTTTGTTTCCGATCTGAACAATTACTTTTAAGTTTTTCTTCGTCTTTCCTTTAATTGATTTTGAAGTATTGTATACAGTATTAACCTTGTATACAGACTTTGCTGATACAGCAACTTCTGTTACCCATAAAAAAGAAAAAATCATTGTTATCATTAGTGTAATGTACATCATTTTCTTAATAATTTTTT
>CAOXUF010000035.1:0-3325 GCA_948560485.1 uncultured Eubacterium sp. | reverse complement strand
TTTCAACAACTTCTATTCCTGTATCATCAATCGTAATCAGTAAAGCACAATAGCTAATCATTGCTTGGAAAAATGCCTGTGAAAATTTTCCTCCCTGTTCCGCTGCCACATCTTCCAGTTCTTTCTTTTGTTCACAGTCTATATAAATAGGCATAAGAGCATTTCTACGGATATACTGTGGATCACTCCATTTGGTAATCATGATTCTCGAATCTATTTTTTTGTCACCAGATAAAAAATATCTGATAGCTCTTCTAATAAATACTACTTGAGTAACTTCTTCTCTGACCGATAAAAACTCTATCAGTCTTAAACATTCCTCCGTAACATATACTGATGTTGCTATTGCATTTTTCCTGTATCTTGCCATCATTATTCTCCTTTTATAATAATGCTTTCCAATTTCTTAATCAGTTTATAATACTCCTGCTCTTCATCCTCTGTCAAATAAGCATTCCCCTCTTTGATTGCATTATTTATATTTGCAATATCCTTCTTGAACTGTTTTGATGTTACTGTTTTGATGTTACTGTGCGTTTTGAATTCTTTGACATCTGCGGGATTTATTTTTCTTTCCTCCGCTGCTTTAGCAAGCGTTTTCTGCTCTTCATCATTTAACGTATCGACCGCCTTTTCTGCAACGCCAACTGATATATTATTTTCGAGCATTGCATTGAGCAGAGATGGTGACGCTTTCTTTTCTACTTTTTCAAATTTGTTAATTTGTCCTCTCGACATTCCTGTAACATTTTCAAGAATATCTCTTGTTTTCTCTCCTTGAATCCTGATAATTTTATCGTTACCATCTTCATCAGTGGTGGTAATTGTTTCAACACCATTTTCTCTCAATTCTGCAATAATCTCTTTCCAGTCTTGGATTTCATTATACTTGTCTGCTTCTGAATATACCCTTTGTTCTTTATTTGTCGTAAGAATGGCATATTTTTCTTTATTCTCTTTCGACAAATCCAATTTGATTTTTTCGATATCTTTTACCACACAGGGAATAAGTGTATACTCATCCCACTCCTTTATTTCTTCATTGTCTATCAGTTGATCTATTGCTGTGATTCTTCTTTCTCCACCTAACAGCATATAGTTTCCATCCGGTAATTCTTTTACATTCAAAGGCTCTCCTAAACCATACACTCTGATTGATTCTGCCAAGGAATCTATTCCCTTAATACTATACTTATTCTTCGGATTTTTCTGAATTTTCTCTCTTGGAATTTGCGTAAGTTCCATCTTGATTGTTTCTTTTGATACGTTCGATAAAAGTCCTGCTCCTAGTTTTAATTTTGGAACTTCTGTTTGTTCTTCCAACTCTTTCTCTGTTTCTTTATTTTCATCATATCCATTCAATGGTTTCATCTTAAATTTTCCCATTTTGCACTCCTTTCGTGTTAGGGGGCATTAATGACCCCCTATCCTTTTTATATTACAATTTTTCTAAATTACCATACTGTTTTGTTGAAAAAAGATTAAGAAATATCTCTTCCAGTTCCTCTTTCTCCATTATAATTGTATTTTCCATATTGAGTTTTTTACAATATCATCAGATATACTTTTAAGTTTTTCGTCTGGAATGTCAGTGTCTTTAAAATTCTCTGTTAAAATATTATAAATTATTTCTTTTGTCTTCTTTATCATAATTCTCCATTTCCCAATCTGTTAATGTATCTATTCCGTCATTTCTGTGTCTATATGCCTCTACTATTATAATAACAATTAGTAGAATTATTAATAAAATATCTGACCAACCAAATTGAGGAATATACCCATTACTATTTTGAATTGTGTTTGTTGTTTCTTCTACTATCATTTCCGTTTCCATCCTAAACACTCTCTAAATATATCTAGATTTTTTAATCTTTCACTCTCGAATATTCTACAATCCTTATACGACATCTATTTATAATCTGTAAAATATAATCTTTATCCACACGAATCACCATAAATTTCTCATAATATTTCATAGCCAATGAACCTGGTGCATTCTTTTCTAAATAGTCCTTTGCTTGAAACATAAAATCTGTATCAAAACGCTCTGCCATCTTTTTTAGCGAATTGTAATCAATAGTATCTTTCAATTTTCTTTCATATTCAAATGTAAATGCTATTAAAAATTTTATGTAAAATTCATCAGCATATCTTTCAAAGTTCTCATAGTCAATACCTACAATATCGTTTGTCATTCTACAGATTGCATTTGCCCAATTATCAATATAGCAAGAATCCGGATTAAAATAAAACAATTCTGTCGACCCACACATAATATCCTCTATTTCCCAAATATCACCATATGATATAGTAATTTCTGTTCCTATATGATCTTTTATTGTTAATGAACTCGCTCCAATATAAAGGATTTCTCCAATAACTACTTTATCTTTCATTCTTACTGATATAATCTGACCAACCTTAAATGACCTTTCACAACCACTCTCACCTAATTTTCTTCCAAATTCAAGAAGAGTAATGTTTTCTTCTTCATAATCAACTCTTTTTATTCTTGGATTATAAACATTTCGATACACCGTCTTCACTGGTTTGCTCTTATCCAATTTGTTATAAACTAAAATATTAAATACAACAATTCCAACCATTGCTACTAATAGATTAAACCATTGCTCCATGCTCAGGTGTTCGCCTGCATCCATTTGGATAACTGTAGTTATTACAAATACCAAGAAACCCGCAAAAATAATATTCACGAAATATACAATGCTTGTTAGCAACGCTCTTTTGTCTTTATTCTTAATCGAAATATAAATGCCATAAATCAATATTATAGTACACGCTATTCCCAAAACTCCAACCATTACATAAGGCATCTTATCTAATACTTGTTCAAACACTCCTTTATTTGCTGTCATTTCATTCCACCTTTCTCTAATCTCTACTCAAAATGTATTGTGTTAAATTCAGATAATCTTCTGTAGCCCGGCTTTTATTCTTTCCACTGTCATATGCCAGAAGTGGTATCTGTGCCAAACTACTCTCTTCAATATTCTTGCTAGTGCTAATCATAATCGGAATTATATATTCTCCGAATACTTCTTCCAATCGTGCATACACTTCTTGCGACACATTTTTTCTTCCATTCCATTGAGTAAAGAACATTCCACCAATTTTAAGTCCTGGGTTATATTCTGACACCGTATTGTAAATATTCATTATAATTGACACGCCAAGCAGTGAACCACCATCACATCGAAGTGGAATATATAATTCATCCGCTGCAACAAGCCCATTGATATTGATTATCGACATAGATGGACTGGTATCTATTATACAATAATCATACTCATTTTGCACGTTTTTC
>CAOXUF010000034.1:9269-13183 GCA_948560485.1 uncultured Eubacterium sp. | reverse complement strand
ATACGAGATGGAATCTCGTGACTGGAGTTCAGACGTGTGCTGTTCCGATCTCAGGAAATTTGTGCTATTCATTTTCTTGCACTGAGGAAAAAGATTTCTCAATCTCATTCAAAGAATTAATGAATGCGAGGACGGCTTTGATTTGTTCGTCGTTCATTTTTTCTAGTTGAGAAAGTGCTTTTTGATGGAATTCAGACAAAGCCTTGTTTTTGCTGAACTGTTTAAACTTTGGTTCTGTACCATGGAGTATCCAATCTGCGTTATAGCCGTATTTTTCTTCGATAAGCGTAGCGAGAGATTGCGATAATCGAATATCAGGATCTTTAAGAAGTTTGGATATATAACTTTCTGTTACGCCGATTTCTGCGGCTAATTCTTTCTGTTTTAATCGATTTTCTTGTAAAATACGTTTTATTCTGTCGCATTGATTCATGATTATTTCTCCTGGAAATCATTCCTTTTTTACGTTTGCTGTGCAGATAAAGTTAGATTAATTTTGGTCAGGATGGGTCAGACTTTGCCCGACAAGGTATAACATATCAAAAAAACTTGAATAAGTCAAGAAAAAATGCCTGTTATTTTTGCTGTACTATATTTGTGATTCCTGTTTTGGATGCTTATTAGTATAAAATTATCTGAAAGGGCAGGAAAAATATATCATTTTTCAGATAGTAAAGAGAAATCTCTTGACATATAGAATGAGTTAATTTATACTTGAATCATTCAATAACAGAAGGGAGATGTTTGCATGGAAACCGTAAACCGAGAGTTGGTAATGAATAAGATTGCAGGAATGTCCAAGGAACAGGTTGCAAAAGTATTAATTTTTATGGCGGGCATGGAGGCAGAACATATTATCTGGAAACAAAGGGAGAGCAGACAGCAAAATTCGCAGAAACAGACGGTGTAATTACATATAGAGATAGGAATTTTGTAAAATTAGGGTTTTATAAGGATGGGATTTTATAGCGTTAATCATTGTAAAGATAAGTATGGTAAATATAATTTTTTTAAATAATAAAAAACAATAAAAAGGAGGATGCAACATTGAAAAGAAAAGGATATTTATTTGCAGCATTAGCAGGACTTACCCTGTGCAGTACGGTTCCGGCATTGGCAGGGGAATGGAAACAGATTGGTAACGGATGGTATTATGAGCAGGATGGTGTAAAATTCGATGATGGGTGGGCATGGATCGATGGAAAATGCTACTACTTTAATCCTGCTGGTTTGATGGCTTCAGATGAGGTGATTGATGGGTATTATGTAGGTCAGGACGGCGCATGGGATGGAAAAGAAGCCGTTGTGGAAAATGCAGTAGAATGGTCTGGACATGTTCATTTGATAACGAATGAGATGCGTGGAGGGATTGCAACTATCTATGATGGTGAAATAATACCTCAATATAATCCGGAAATGCAGTGTTTTATTGCGCGTGTGGAAGATGGTCAGGGAGCAGGGATAAAAAACATACTTATAGATGTAACCGGGAGGGTTATTAATTACGGTTATGACGATGCCATTTGGTTAAGAAAAGATGGATATTTAAGGGTTAAATATTGTTATGAAGGTACAGAACAGGAGGCTGATGACACGGATAGTTTGACGTCCGATGTGCTTAAAATAGCACTGGGATCGATGAAAGGAAGTAAATATTATGAGTTTTATGACTGGTCAGGAACACTGATTGATAAACAGTATATGAAAGAGGATGGTTATTGGTTAAGTGCAGCCAAAAAAGCCTATCCGGCAGAGGCATTTACTTATCAAAATGTTGTGATTAATTGCGTACCTGTGGAAGGAGGATTCATCCTTACCGATGCACAGGGACAGAAAGCACAGATGATTAATGTGCCGAGATCTTCACAGCTTCAATGGAATATCTATGGAAATCTTTTGGAATTCTACGATAAATCTGGTGTGTGTGAGGGGATTTATTGGATTCAGTAAAGTGAGAGAAGTAAAGTAAGGAAAACCTTAAACGCATAGGAGAAAAGAAAATAAAAAAACAATTAAAATCAATAATTACTTTTGCAGCAATTTCAGTAATGGTGTTGTCTTCAACAATTTCAGCTAATGCAGAGGTGGTAACAGAAGGGAACAGTTATACCTTTTTTACAAGAGATCAGGAGAGCAGAGCAGACGGATATATGCTGACGAATACGAGTACACCTGGCGGGTATTTTGTTAATGCAGATGGAATTTAGGTTCAAGGGTAATTATTAATGATAGGTTTAAAGTGATTTTGTGAGAAATGATTATTGAATGACTATTTGTAAAACTATGCACTAGGTCAATAGATTTTTGATTTGGTGCATAGTTATCATTAGTTTTTTGGGGAATAGAAGAGAAGCAGAAGAAGGAGCTTTAGGAATGAAAAAATGTAGAATAAGAAAACTGAAATGTAATAGAATTATCAGTATCCTGTTAATTTTGGCAATTATAAATTCAAATTGTTATATAGAAAATTCTTTGGGAATTATATTTGCAAAGGAAGCAACCTCGTCAAATGCTCACTTAAAAAAAGCAACGGCATCAAATGCGACCTTATCAGATGCCGAATTAGATGAAAATAATGATTTGCGTATGGAAAAGGCAGAGAAAAAACTGGATGTATCAGATATGCCTTTATATGAAAATGAAACCTATTATATTGAAACCGAAAGAAACCTTCAATGGATTCGCGAGATGGTGAATTCTGGTAAAGATGATATGAAGGGAAAAGAAATAGTACTTCTTGAAGATATTGTTTTAGAAGATGAGTGGATTCCCATTGGTATTGATAGCGATCATCCATTTAGAGGAAATTTTAATGGTAATAACAAAGAAATTTCAAATATTACAATTAAATCTTTATTAGATAAAAATGTGGGGTTTTTTGGATATATTGATATAGAAGATGAGTGTAATATCACTGACTTGATATTAAAACAAGTAGATATTTATCTTGGAAAAATGGAGTTTGCAGGTGCTATAATTGCAAATTTGCATGGAACTGGTTTGGGAAAAATTGAGATAAATAATTGTACAGTAAGTGGAAAAATAGGTATAGATGGAGGAAGTTCAAATCGAATTGAAGGAGGAATTATTGGCAAATTAAATTTACAGGATCAATCGCAACTAACCATGAAAAAATGTACAGTGCAGATTAATCTTGTGAGTATTGGAAATGATTCCCTGGGAAGTAATGCAACAGCGGGAGGATTGATTGGAATAACAGAATTATCAAATACAGCGAAAGTCCAGATAAGAAGATGTATGGTGGAAGGAGAAGTTATAGCAAGATCTATCATGGGTTCAACAGCGGGTGGATTAATTGGGAAAGCAACAACGACAGGAAAGGGAACCTCTTTATTAATTAGTCAGTCAGGGTTTGAGGGAAGTGTAGAAGCACAGACGACCTGGAGCGGTTATTGTGATGCAAATGCAGGCGGATTAATTGGCGTAAATGAATTAAATATTGAGGTAAGAGAGTGTCTTCATCGCGGTTCGGTTTTTTGTAGAAGTTATTATGCACATACAGGTGGTATGATTGGTTTAGTTAATTTTGACCAGACAAGTTTTCTAACTATGGAAAATATACTTGTAGACAGTGATATTACTGCACAAGGTACAGGGGGATCACCAACTTGTGGAGGTGTTTTAGGTGCATCGAATGGCGGAAAACTTATAGATGGTTTAATTGAAAATGCCTTTGTAACAGGTACAATGGATGCACGAAATAAAGCAGGAATTATTAATTGGTATGCTGGAAATAAGGAAACGATAGTACGGAATTGTTATTTTGCATATAAAGATTTAGGAATTAATAAGGATCATGTTGCCTGCAATTTAGGTTCATTTTCAACAAACTGGTTCCATGATTCGATAGAAAATTCTTACGGTTTAACTTCAGATGAGCAGCAGAATCCGGA
>CAOXUF010000034.1:3540-9259 GCA_948560485.1 uncultured Eubacterium sp. | reverse complement strand
TCTTATATTGGCTGGGATTTAAAAAGGCTATGGAATGTTGAGGATGGAGTTCCACGTTTAAGATTTTTGGATTACTGGATGATGCCAGGATATGAGGAGTCAATTTATCCAAAAGAAGTAAACGATGAATATTGTATATTAAGGATGGAATTTAATGATATAGTAGAAATGCAGGATGGCAATATTTATCTATATGATTATGATACAGATAAGTTAATAGAAGATATATACATTAAAAGTTGTGAGATAAAAAATAACAGTTTATTAGAGATTCCCGCGCATAAACTACCTTTTGACAAAAAGATTTATGTGATAGCAGACACAGAAGCCTTTCTTGTCGGAGGAAAGCCATTTGAAGGCTTACAGGGAAAAGATGACTGGGTTTTTTATACAAAAGCTAATGGTGCTAAATTAACCTTACAGATTATTGACAAAGATAATAAACCTCTTAGCGGTGCAATGGTATATGCCCAACATCAGATATTTACATCGGACGAAAATGGAATTGCTCGTATCTATATACAAGGATTAAGTCAGGAAAACTTGAATGATTTTATTCTGATTGATGCTATTGGATGTATTCGTCAGTCAAAGAAAATAAGCGATCTTGGATTAGATGAATATGGAGATGCCTATGGGGTTGTTACTATGTACTGGGATAAAGATCCAAGTGCACCGTCAATTCGGTATGTGTCATTGATTGACGAAGATGATCCTTATGGTTGTGATATAGGACAGGTTATTCGGGAATATACGACCTTAGAGTCTTCATTAAGTACAATTAAAGCCTACGTTGATTGGCGTGGAAATGTACCAGGTCGAGTGTACATGGAACAGAAATATATAAAAAAAGGAGAAGCTGGGACAAAGCGTCTGAATTTAGATAATAATTCTGAAGTTAGTGTAGCTATTGGAGAATATTTTGAAAAAGATGCACCAATTTACTTAATTGCAGAAGGCATGAATGGTAAGAAAAGTCAAGAGTATAAAACTTACTTAAAGGTAGTGGAAGGGATTGAATTTTCAGGTATAGGAAATGATAATGAATTTTCTTTAGGGAAGAATTTTTCTGTAAAGATACCAAATAACTATCCTGTTGTAGGAGGGGGAGATATAGGGTTTGACTTTCCAGGAGTGCCCGTAAGCTGGGAAATGGATGGAAATAAGATAAAAATTGCTATAGGAAGTAAAAAATATAATTTTGATAAAAATGAATTTGAAGATTCTCATCCATGGGAGGAGTTTAAAGAGGCAATAGATAAATTTGAAGATCAAAAGATAGAACATAAATATGATGAACCACTTCAGGGCTTTTTAAGTGATAAATTAGGATGGCAAACGAAGGCACATGTTTTAGGATATATTGAAGCAGTCGCTGATGATACAAATAAAAAATTTCGTATTCAGGAGGGACATGTTGCTGGAATTTTAGAAGGTAAAATTTCTGGAAATTATATGTATATGCTTGGACCTATACCTGTATTTGGTGCGTTTAGTGGTGGTGTTGACGGAAAAACTGAACTAGGCATGAAAGATACACCATTTACATCGATGAAAGATTTGCAATCATATGGCAGCTTTGAAATAAAACCTAAGGGTTCTCTTGGTCTTGGAACAGGAATACCTGAACATTTGTATTGTAAAGTTGAAGGAAGTGCAGAACTACCTTTTGAAATTACAAAAAAATTAAAAAGCCCTTTAGACTCAGGAGATAAAAAGTCTAAATCTTATGATAACATTAAAATTGCTCTTGCAGGAGCAATGCATTTAAAATTAGCTGCGTTGATTTTTAAATATGAGAAAAAAATATTAGAAGGGAAATGGAGTATTTATGATAATTCATTTGAAGAAAAAACAAATGTAATGATGGAACCAGCCTATTATCAGGTAATGAGTCGCCAATATCTTTCTGATTCTACACGCTGGAATAGTAATGAAGGTAATTTGGTGAAAACAAATGTATACCCTAATGCAGAGCCTAAATTGATGCCTTATGAGGATGGGCAGATTTTAATGTGGATTGATGATGCAAGAGAAAGAAACAGTGTCAATCGGACAAATCTAATGTATGCTCTTTGTGATAATCAAGGAAATTGGTCAGAACCACAGTCTGTTTGTGATGACGGAACAGCAGATTTTGCATTTGATATGTTAGTAAATGATAATAAGATATATGCCATATGGCAAAATATTAAATCTGTATTGCCGGAGGATACTACACTGACTGAAATGGCAAATGCCCTTGAAATCTCTGCCGCGGTTATGGAACTTCCTTCTAAGAAATTTGGAGAACCGAAGACTTTATCGAGCAGCTTGGGGATTAAGGCAATGCCCGGGCTTATGCATGATGGAGAGAATGTTTTGGCAATCTGGACGGAATGCAGTTCTGACAATTATTTGCTTATGGATGGAACAAATCGTTTAAAAACCTGTTTATATTCCGAGGGAAAATGGAAGCAGGAAAATACGATTTTTGAAACAGAAAATACGATTGTTCAACTAGAAACAGATAAAAGTTCTTTCATTCCAAGAACAGCATTTGTTGTAAATATGAATCAGGAATTGAAAGAGGGGAAAGGTTATGAATTATTTCTTTTTCAGGAAGGAGAGATAAAACGCCTGTCATCAGATGAGGTTATAGATGCTGAACCACGTTTTGCAGAGTTTGAAGGAGAATCTGCATTATTTACCTGTCACGGGAACGATATTGCATATAGAAAAGAATCTTCATGGGAAAATCCAATTATCATAACAGAGCCTGACGGACAAAAAGTAGATTCTAAATTTCAGGTATTTACGAATGAAGAGCAAGTATGGATAATGTATTCTTCTGATAGCGGAAAAGAAGATGGGAAGGGGTTATATGCATTAATTTATGATAAAGAAGAAGAACGATGGGGGCAGCCAGTTCAACTGATAAAAAGTGAAGGATGTCTTTATAACTTTTCAGGTTTTCAAGATAGAAATGATCAATTCCATGTTGTGTATATGCAGATGAAAGAGAATATGGATATTGCAGATATGAAAACACAGATTATTAGTCCATATACAGATATTGCAATTTTGGGAGAACCAGTATACTATCCTTCAGATGTTAAATCAGGATGTGATATTCCTGTCATGACAAAAATTATTAATCAGGGATTAAAAAAGGTTACATCTGTAACTGTGGAAATAAAGGGAAATGAGGGAATTAAACGTACAGAAATAAAAGTAGACTTATTTCCTGGTGAAGAAACTTTTGTTGAGGGAAATTATAATCTTGATGGAAATATTATTAGACAACGTTTAAATATTGATATTTTAACTGCGAAAGATCAATATCCTGAAAATAATCGAGGCAATTTGGAAATCGGGCTTCCAGATATCAGCGTAGAGAAAGTAGAATTGTTGAGTGTTGGTGAAGATTATATGGTATTAGCTTATATTAACAATTCCAGTGCAGAGCAGATAAATGATGTATCTGTTGATTTAAGATTGTTAAGTCCTGATGGAGAATGCATATCAGAGCAAAAAATAGTAAATTTAGACAGACCGGGAATGAAAGTTATTTCTCTGCCGATGAAAAAAGAAGTATTGAAACAGACACAAAAGAAAATTGTTCCTTTATATATCATTGCCGAGTCCAACATTGAAGAAGCTATTCATGCAAATAATCGTGAATGGATAACTATTGAGAATCCTTATGTGGATGAAAGCAACATTGTAGAACAGGAAATGACGAAGGATTTAGATTTAGACTGGATTTATTATGAATTATCAGCGGGAGAAATTTTTACTTTGCATGGAGAAGTATATCCTGATAATTTACTGGACAATAAAATACAGTGGCAAAGCAGTTCACCTGAAGTTGCAGAAGTTTCTTCAGAAGGTGTTGTGAGTGCAAAAAAATCAGGTACAACAAAAATCATAGCTACAGCATTTAATGGAGAAGTAAGAAAAGAATGTGTGATTGATGTTGTTGAAGCATCGTCAGATCATTTAATAAGCCAGGAGATAGAATTAAGTGAAAAAGAAGTACTTTTAACCGAAAAAGAGCAGAGTTATTTCCTGAATTATTTCATGATTCCTGAAAGTGATGTAGAACAGACGATTGTATGGAAGAGTTCAGATGCAAGTGTAGCAATAGTTAATCAGGAGGGGATTATTACAGCAAAAGGGAATGGAATGGCTGAGATTCGTGCAGTGATGCTTAATGGAAAAACGGCTGTTTGTAAGGTTACAGTGAAGATAGATAGTATTGGAGGTGATGAAGATTTAAATCAGCCTGTAGATCCCGATAAGGATAAAAATCCACCTGTAGATGAACCACCAGCAGATGAGGATAAGCCATCTGTTGACGAAAACAAACCTTCAACTGACCAAGATAAGCCATCTGCTGATGAGAATAAACCTTCAACGGATGAAACCAAACCTTCCACAGGTGAAGATAAAAAACCAACAGATTCTGATACAGATTTATCTGGAGAGGAAGCAGAAAAACCTGCAAAACCAACCAAACCTGCTCATAGTTCATCAGGAGAAAAAACGTCAAAAAGTGGAAAATCAAGTGGAAATTCCGGAGAAAATGGTCAATGGATGCAAAATAAAATTGGTTGGTGGTATCAGTATAAGAATGGTACTTATCCAGTAAAAAAATGGATGTATTTGCCATATATGAGTATATATGAGTGGTATTATTTTGATGAAAGGGGTTATATGCTTACCGGATGGCAGTTTATTGAAGGAAAATGGTATTATCTTCATCCTATTTCCGACGGTACACAAGGAAGACTGTATATCAACACAATTACACCAGATGGATATAAAGTGGGAATGGATGGTGCATGGATTCCATAGGTTTATAATTTAAAAAATATCTGTTCTTCATTTTCAAAAGATTTAAGGGGATTTTTTGTTTAAACAGTATGGTATTTTTAATTCTATAGGAAAGGTGATAATTAAAATGAAAAGTTGGAAGAAAATAATTATAATCGGATTGAACATAGTGCTGATGGTGAATACAGTAAATATTTCTTTTGGCGCAGAGAAAACCAGAATATGTTCATATCTTTTTGAATCATTGGAACAGTCTGAGGATTGGAAAACAGATATTACTGCAGCAGGGTGGAGGCAGGTTGACGGGCAATGGTATTTTTTTAACCAGGACGGTAATTATTTGACAAATACGCTTACACCTGATGGTTATTGGCTGGATGAATATGGACATTATAATGAACAGAAAAGAATTTATGGAAAATGTGTATTTAATCCTACGAATTACGTAAAATTAGGGAATCAATTATTGATTACCGGGAATATTTGTGATACAGGATATGCAAAACAACAGGAACTGGATAATCTTTATTCGGGAAATATTGTTTTTACTCCAGGATTAAATTATTCTGGTCGTGTATGTGAACTTAATACTATGCAGGTGATTGATAAGATTGTTTATGAGGATGGATTAAGAACGCTTGTTACCTATGCATCTTACTACGATGAACGGGGAGAACTAATGGAACATAGATATTACATAAATGCACAGAAAATATATGGGGAATCAACATATAGTATGCCATGGCCAGTATATCGGGTGATACAAAAGGATGTAATATTGGTTGCCGATAGTAATACCATTTTTAGTAGTGAAAAAGAAATGTATGGTGATGAAATGCCGATGACCATGGAAAGTTGCCTGGAAAACTGGACTGCGTACTGGCCAAATAATGACTATGTT
>CAOXUF010000034.1:0-3530 GCA_948560485.1 uncultured Eubacterium sp. | reverse complement strand
GTTTGGGAAATTGAACTTAATGGAAATTATATCCATAAGGCAGTAGATATTGGATTAAATTATATGGGATAGACAAAAAATTATATGGAAAGAAGGTAGGAGAAAAGTGTATTAAATTTTATTGGAATTACTTAAAATGGTAAAGAATTTAAAATAGTAAAGAGTTTTTTATATTACAGGAAAGGTAATATTTAAAATGGAAAGTTGGAAAAAAATAATTGTTTTTGGATTAATTGCGATATTGTCAGTAAATACAGCTATTGTTTCCTTCGGGGCAGAGAGAAACTATGGATACGAAGATCCTTTTGAAACGCCCGCTTTGACCGGGAACTGGAGAACGGATATTATTGCAGTTGCAAAATCCCAAGTGGGATATAAAGAAGCAGAAGATGGTTCTACATATTTTGGTGAATGGATAGGAGAGGGAGAAGCAACACAGGGTTGGTGTTCGGAATTCGCTTCATGGTGTGCATATAAAGCGGGAATACCTAAAACGATTTTTCCGCGTAAAAGAAGTTCCAATGCATTTCAGGAATTTTTTTATAAAAAAGGCCGGTTCTTTTTTCTGGAAGGGGGAATCTGTCCAGAGGAAAGCGGATATCGAAAGAGTAATGCGAAAACCATTTCATTAAAAGAATTAAAATAGGAGATATTTTGTTAGTAGATACAAATTCTGATTATGGAGATGGCGCGGATCATACAGCGCTTGTAATTTCGTATGAAGATGGTTTAATTAATGCGGTTTCGGGTAATGTCAACAATGCTGTATTGGAAAAGCCTTATTTTCCGGAACGCATTCATGGGGTGTGCAGACCCGCATATGAGAAAAATCAGAATCATGATTTAGATTCCTCAACAGCAACAAAGTCGGATGTCTCTCATTCCAGTAATAGTTCAAGTGGTACTGGCTCTGGTGGTGGAGGTTCCGGTGGTGGGGAAAGGAAAAGCAGCAGTTCGAGTACAGGGCCAGGTGCTTCTTCGTTACAGACAACCGGAATATCTCTTTACTTAGGTTTATGGGAAATGGATGAACAGTTCTGGAAATTAAGGATAGGGCAGAATCAATATGCGCAAAGTCAGTGGGCGATGATTGATGGAAAGTGGTATATCTTTAACCAGGATGGCCATATGCTGACTGGATGGCAGAATATTGATAATTGCTGGTATATGCTGAATCATGATGGAGCAATGCTTACGGGATGGTTTTTGTACGGAGGAAAATGGTATTATCTGATGCCTGATGGCTCTATGGCGAAAGGTTGGATTTATGTAAATAATCATTGGTATTGTTTTGCAGCAGATGGAACAATGTATTCATCAACCATTACCCCGGATGGCTATCTGGTTAATGCTGATGGGGAATGGATAGAGGGGGTTAATGCCATGTTGCATTAGGATGTATCTGAAAGTAGCTGGTGATACAAAAGGAAATGGATTGGTAGTATTAAGATAAGGATAAATGGTACTTAATCGATAAAAAATGGCAGCAGTAATATGCAGTTTAAATCCTTTAACCTATCAAGGAAGTCCCCCGCTTCTAAGCCGTAAAGACGAAAGCGGTGGGTTGATAGGGCTTGCCCCACTTTATCGGGCATAAACCTGTACATTTTTTGCAAGATTTGGTAAAATAAGTGGTAATGTGATAAATGTAATAAAAATTGTTCCAAGAAATTAAGCTATAAAAAATGATGTTTTAGAAAGTATTAAAAGTATATTTTTTCTCGGAAAGGAGTCGAAATGAAGAAATGTATATTGACTTTTATAATATTATGGGTATTGATAACTTGTAAGCCAGTTACAGTCTATGCAAGCCAGTGGTGTCAGGATAATATTGGTTGGTGGTATGCAAAAGATGATGGTACTTATGTACAAAATGAGTGGTATAAGATTGAAGGGCAATGGTATTTCTTTAATCAAGAAGGTTATTGCCTGACAAATACTCTTACTCCAGATGGTTACTGGTTAGATGAAAATGGATACTTCAATGAACAAAAAAGGATTTATAGTAAATGTGTATTTAACCCTGCTAGTTATGTGAAAGTAGGCAATAGATACTTGATTACCGGGGATATCTGTGATACTGGGTATATGAGCCAAAATGTAATTGATCAGATTCAGCCAGGGGATATGATAGTAACTCCAAGTATTTCTAATTATGACCGGGTATGCGAATTTAATTTCATGCAGCCAGTTGCAGGTATTATAGACAAGGATGGAAAACGCACTCTTGTTACAAGTTATATTTATCGTGATGTACGCCTGGAATGGCTGGGATGGAGTGAAACGGGAAATCTGATAGAACAAAATTATTACTTAAATTCACAGGAAATGTATGGGGACGCTACAGATAGTATGGATTGGCCAATCTACCGGATTGTTGAAAAAAATGTTACATTAGTTGCTGATACAAATACAGATTATAAAAGTATGATAGATGAATTTTTTACATTAGAAAGCTGTCTTGAAGCGTGGACTGGAAATGGATGGTCAGATAGGAATAAAGTGTTGGAAATTTATTTAAACGGAAATTATATAGAGGAAGCCATAAATATTGAAGCGAACTATGCCGGGTAAAGATTAAGTTTTATATATTCCAAAAACTAATGGATTTTAGGCATTGTCCTATTGGAAAAAGCTGAAACCTCAAAGGAAATAAAAGGGGGTTCAGCTTTCTTCTTTTTATATTTTCAGGCAGAATGGATTTTCTGATTCTGCTTTTATGTGAGAAGAATTATTGTATATTGTGCCAATAATCTTTTCATAATACTCTACAGCTACAGGATTTAATGCGTGAATTTCTGAACCGGATAATTCTATTCCGTCTTGTTCAACCCGGACTTCATTTGTAAACGGTAGATAGTACGTACCTCGACTGCAAGGGAAAAATGTGTGATAATAGACTATATTTGTATCACGAGTATCAAAAGTTAAGTTTCAACTTTTGATACCGCTATCAGGAGGTAAGTCTATGAGTTTAGAAACAAGCGTGGTGGCTGAGCAGTGCTGCCTCCGGGAATGGGACGCACAGATCCGGGACTGCCAGAGTCGCCCGGCCGGCATGAGCATTGTCAGCTGGTGTGCCTGTCACGGCATTACAAAAGCGAATTATTATTACCGGCTCCGCCGTGTAAGTATTGCCACAAAGGGAAGTGAAAAATATTATCTTCAATCTGCTTTTGCAATGCCGACAGCCGATAAAATAAATCAGGAACAAGGCAGCCTGCTCAGTATTTCCGATTCTTTCCGGAAAATCATCGTGGTTGGAAATCACATAAAAGTCAGGCGGGATGAAAACGGTATTCTTATTGTGGGTCTGAGAAATTTTTTGCTGGATGAGAACAGTCTGAGGCTGTGAAACGAAGGTAAGGCTGCATTGTGACCGGCAAAATCGTTGTTTCATAAATCGAGGTTTTGCTGTTCGATTAATGAAAATCAGGAAAATATAGGTTATTTGTACTTAATATAGAAAGAAATTACAGAATAAAAGAACAATTTATTTACAAAAAAGATTTGCAAAATGTATAGGTTTT
>CAOXUF010000033.1:11676-13201 GCA_948560485.1 uncultured Eubacterium sp. | reverse complement strand
GCCCACGGGGCTCGAACAGGTTCGATTTCTCGCCTGCCGGCTCGGTCGGTGTTTCTCCACTTTGTGGAGAGTCGTCCACTGGACGACTGTACCCCGTTTCATATTTCTTATATGCTATATAAATTTTATTATAAAAAAGTGTTGGTCTACAAAAATATACACCTTCACTAAAAAACAAATACTTATAATTAATATTATATTTAATTATACCTTCAGTTGTAACTTTATTACATAATTCGAAAGGAGAATAAAATGAAACTTTTAAGAAAAATCAGCGCAGTGATTTGCGCAATTGCATTGGTGGTAACTTCTGTAGTGTTTTACCCAAGTAATGCAAGAGCGGAGTCATATGATTCGCTGACTTACAAAACTTTAGGAGATAATGTTGCATTTAGCAGATTATCAGATGGAATTGAGGGGATGAGTCCAGATTCACCGTTGTTGTTAGATGGGGGGATGACATTACAGTTTGCTTTTGCAGCAACAAATGAGAATGTCAAACTACAATTAAATGGGGAGAATGTTACAAAGAGTGATGAAAGAGTAATAGAATTAGGAAATAATATTGTAAAAATAAATCCGCAAAAATTTGCAGATAATTCTTATACATTAATTACAATTACGTCATCAAAGGGAACATCAGAATATGTAATTAAGAAGGGTAATCCAACTTCCAGTGGTGAAATACCGACAGGCTCAGGAGAGACTGATACAACATCAGAACAAAAAACAACACAGCCGGGACAGACGACAGTAGCTCCGGTACAGACAACTACAGCACAGGCAGCATCATCAGTACCAAAGAAACTGTTAGGATTAGATACAGCAACAGTCAGTGGTACTGATAAAATTGATAATGCAGTAATGTTTGCATGGGCAGGGGCAGACAATCCTGATAACGTAGATGGTTATGATCCATCTGTAACATCAGCAGTAATTTATATTTATAAGGATGGGACACTGGTAACAAAAATTGGAAACGCTACGAATGGTGGTGTTGTTGGAGGACTTTCTGCAGGAAATTATACGGCGCAGGCTGCCAATGTAAATTCCAAAGGAGAGGGACCATTATCAGAAGCAAAAGCGTTTACCGTTACTGGAGATACATTAAATTATGCATATCCAAAAAATTGTGTAGGACCAAAGACACCTAACGGATTAAGCCTTATCACAGGGAACCCTGAAGTACCGGCAGATAATCCTGCACAGGCAGATAATAAACTGGGAGTTGCGTGGGCACCGTCTTCACAGTCAGATATTCCTGCATATGATCCGAGTGTAGTAGGATATAACTTATACATTTTTGATGCAGCAACAGGAACACCTTACCGTAGAGCATATATTGATGGAGCTTCTACTTCTAATGTGATTTTAGAGAGTGTTTCTTCAGGAACATACTTGGTATTTCTATCAGCAGTGAATGCTGAGGGAGAAGAATCTGCTTTTGCAGCACCTTCTTTTGGACAGTCATCGAAAGTAACAGTAAAGGGTGAAAAAATAGATAATGCACAGTCATGTGATAAAC
>CAOXUF010000033.1:10800-11666 GCA_948560485.1 uncultured Eubacterium sp. | reverse complement strand
AGCCAACATTGCCATTAGGACTTACAATTATAACAGAAGGAATTCAATATGGATTCACAGTGGCATGGTCATCAGATTCAGATTTCACAGGGCAGAAATTGAACCTGTTTGTAGATGGTGTGTGTATTAAGTGTGGGATAAATGGAAATGAGCCAAGTTATTATGAAAACAGGCTGGCATCAGGAACTTATACTGTGGAAGTCAGATCACAGTATACAAGTAATAATGTAGAATCTTTTGGATTGTCAAAAACGATCACAGTGGCTGCAGATCCGGGATTGGACACAAAGACACCGGCAGAACTGGCAGACCCTTCATATCAGGAATATCAGGAGATTGAGACAACTGGACAACAGATAGAAAGCACGAATGACGCAGATGAAACAACTGTAAATTCGGTGGAAACAACAGGTGGTAGTGTAGAGACAACAAAGGGCGACGATATACAGACAACTGTTATTGTTCAGACAACGAAGGAGATTGAAACTCCTACAGGTAAGCCGTCAGTTACAAACCCAACAACAGCAAAACCAAAGAGTACTATTGCACCGAAAAATAATATTAAGGTGGGAAAAGTATCTGTAAAGAGTGCAGTGAAGAAGAAAAATGCAAAGAAAGTAAACATTAAGTTTAAGAAGGTAACAGGAGCTACAAAATATAAAATTCAAATTTCTAATAAAAAGAATTTTAAAAGAGTTCTCGTAAATAAAACTGTTAAAAAAGTTTCTGTAAAATTATCAAGCAAGAAGATAAAGAAAGTAAAGAAGCTTTATGTAAGAGTAAAGGCGGTTAGGGTTGTATCAGGAAAAACTTATGAAGGTGCCTGGTCAAAACCAAAGCGTATTAAAATAAAAAAATAGAAAACA
>CAOXUF010000033.1:2176-10790 GCA_948560485.1 uncultured Eubacterium sp. | reverse complement strand
CAGATTATGTTTTAATATAATAAGAAATATATTGTAGAATGACAAGAAATAACGAAACAGGAAATGATTATGGCGATTGATTGGACAATATTAGATAAAATACAAAGTATGCTAAGTAGTGGATTTATGGATTGGCTTATGCCAAGAATCACTATGTTAGGAAATGCCGGTGCTATATGGATAGTAATAGGTGTTGTTTTGCTGATAAGTAAGAAACATCGTAAAATAGGGTTTTTAGTCCTTGTAGGGTTATTGCTTGGATTGATTATTGGCAATGGAATTTTGAAGAATCTGGTGGCAAGACCAAGACCGTGCTGGCTTGACACAGAATTTAATATGTTAATATCTGTGCCAAAAGATTATTCATTCCCATCGGGGCATACACAGGCATCTGTGATAGCAGCAACAATTATAACGCTTTATAGAAAAGAGTGGGGATGGATAGTAATTCCACTTGCAGCAGGAATTGCTTTTTCCAGATTATATTTATATGTTCATTTTCCTACAGATGTTTTAGGCGGAGCAGTATTAGGGGTGATTATCGGAATGGCAACATATTATGCAGGAAATAGAATTATCAGTGCTTTTATTGCAAAAAAACAGAACAGAGGTGAAATATTATGATGATTTCAACAAAAGGAAGATATGCTCTTCGTGTAATGATAGATCTGGCTCAGAACGGAGATGAAAATTTTGTTTCGTTAAAAGATGTTGCAGAGAGACAGAATATATCTATGAAATATTTAGAGATGATTGTGTCGATGCTTAATAAGGGAAATATGGTACGCAGCCAAAGAGGAAAAACGGGAGGATATAAATTAGCCAAGACTCCATCAGAATATACGGTAGGTGAAATTTTAATACTTACAGAAGGTACATTAGCTCCGGTTATGTGTTTAGAAGAAGGAGCTGAAGCTTGTGAAAGAGCAAAAGATTGTGTCACGCTGCCACTTTGGAAAGAATTAAATCATATTATTGATAAATATCTTGACAGCGTTACATTAGATGATGTGATAAATAAAAGAATATAAAATAAAAGAGTTCGCAAATTAAATTGAAGCGAACTCTTTTATTTTATTTAAATTGATGATTCTGAATTGATAATCTTGCTCCACTGACATATCCACTAAAGAATAAGTAACTGGACATATCAATTGTTTTATTTCTGTATTTTACTTTTTTGTCTCCATTTAATGTTAATTTTGCTGCTTTAATACAGTCATTGTTTAATCTTCCGCTGTCATATAAGGAAAGGGAGCGGCTTAATGAGCCGTTTCTAACAGGACCGAACTGGTATGGCTGATAAATAACCCCGCTTAAAGAGCCTGGAAAACTTTTTGATTTTATGCGGTTCATGATAACAATTCCAACAGCTTTTTTTCCAGCAAAACACTCGCTGCCGGCTTCGCTGAAAATGATTGATGACATTAATCTTAATTCAGCCTTGTTATATTTGTTTTTAACTTTAATTTTAACTTTAGCAAAAGCTGTACCAGTTGATTTTGAAAGCAGTTCGATTGTAGAAGAACCTTTTTTTAATCCTTTGACTACACCTGTCGATGAAACAGAAGCAACTTTAGGTTTGCTTGATGTGATAGTGTAGTTCTTCATTGTACTTTTCTTAACTTTAAGTATTTTATATAATTTTGTGTTTTTATTTACTTTTATTGATTTGTTCGTAGTTATTGGCTGAGTGTCAGCTTTTATTGTAAATGTAGTAGCTGTACATATAAACAATAATAACATAAAACTAAAAATTTTAATCTTCAAAACAACCTCTGTTTGTTACAAAAATGTTGCGTTTGTCTTACGAATAATGGTTATACCGTAAAAAATGTAATTTGTCAACAGGAAAAATGTAACATATCACTCTCAAATCTGTACAAATATATTTGCAAAGTCGAAAAAAACAGTTTGATAAAAGAAAGATATTTACAAATTTAAAAAACAGAAGTATAATTCCTAGTGAAACGATAGGAATAAAAGGAGGAAACAATATGTATATATATGCTGATAATGCTGCTACAACAAAAATGAGTAAGTCAGCAGTGGAAACTGTTTTAAATATAATGAAGGATGTATATGGTAATCCTTCGAGTCTGCACAGTATGGGACAGAAAGCTAAGGAAATACTTGAAAAAGCAAGAAAGGATGTTGCTGATTGTATTGGAGCAGAATTTAAAGAAGTATATTTTACGTCAGGAGGGACTGAGTCAGATAATCAGGCGATTATCTCGGCAGCAGAAATTGGTCTTTTAAATAAGAAGAAACATATTATTTCGACGAAAATAGAACATCACGCAGTACTCCATACATTAAAAAAATTAGAAAAGAAAGGTTTTGAAGTAACGCTATTGGATGTACCGGAAGATGGAATTATCAGAGTAGAAGATTTTGTTGATGCAATTAGAGAAGATACAGCATTCGCGACAGTTATGTTTGCAAATAATGAGATTGGGACGATACAGCCTATTGGAGAGATTGGGAGAATATGCAGAGAAAAAGAAATTATCTTTCATACAGATGCGGTTCAGGCAGCAGGCCATGTAGAAATTGATGTAAAAAAATTAAATATTGATATGTTGTCACTATCATCCCACAAATTTCATGGGCCAAAAGGGGTGGGAGCATTATATGTTAGAAAAAATCTTCCTCTTACAAATATTATTGAAGGAGGAGCGCAGGAGCGGGGAAAACGTGCGGGTACGGAAAATCTTCCGGGAATTGCAGGTATGGCAGAAACTTTGAAAGAAGCATGTAGTCATTTAGAAGAAAATGCCCGAAAAGAGACTGCTTTAAGAGACAGGTTGATTGTGGGGCTGTCTGAAATCAGTCATTCGATGTTAAATGGTGACTGGAAAAACAGATTACCCGGAAATGTGAATTACATTTTTGAGGGAATTGAAGGGGAATCTTTATTGTTGTTGTTAGATTCCAGAGGTATTTTTGCTTCATCCGGTTCAGCATGTACATCCGGTTCGTTGGAACCCAGCCATGTTCTTCTGGCAATTGGAAGACCTCATGAGGTCGCTCACGGTTCTCTGAGGCTGACAATAAGTTCTGAAAATACCATGGAAGAAATGGACTATATTGTAGAGCAGACAAAAGAAGTGGTGGAGTATCTTAGAAGTATTTCTCCAATGTGGGAACAGATTACGAAACAAAAAGAAACAAATAATGAATAAGACAATAAACGAGAGGAGTTTTTATGTTATATAGTGAGAAAGTAATGGATCATTTTATGAATCCTAGAAACGTAGGAAAACTTGATGATGCAGATGGTATTGGTGAAGTAGGAAATGCCAAGTGTGGAGATATTATGAAAATCTATATTAAGGTAGATAATGGGGTGATATCTGATGTGAAGTTTCAGACATTTGGTTGTGGTTCTGCTATTGCCAGCAGTTCAATGGCAACTGAATTGATAAAGGGAAAGCCGGTTCATCAGGCATTGGAATTGACGAATAAGGCTGTAGTAGAGGCGCTTGAGGGGCTGCCTGCTCATAAGATACATTGTTCGGTATTGGCAGAAGAAGCTATTAAGTGTGCGATTGAGGATTATCAGATGAAAAAATCGTGTTGATAAAATCATTCAATTGGGGTAGTATGTTAGTGAAATATGAATAATGGCTATGCCGTGATGAAGGATGAATTTATGAAAGCACTGATTGCAATGAGCGGTGGTGTAGACAGTAGTGTTGCTGCCGTGTTTATGAAAGAAAAAGGATACGAGCCTATAGGCGTTACAATGAAACTTTATGATAATGAAGATTTAAATATGTCTCAGGAAAAGACCTGTTGTTCTTTAAGTGATATAGAAGATGCCAGAAGTATTGCCCATAAGTTTGGTTTTCCATATTACGTGTTTAATTTTAAAGCACAATTTAGGGAAAAAGTTATGGACAAATTTGTGAGTTGTTACAAATGCGGTATGACACCAAATCCTTGTGTAGACTGTAACCGTTATCTGAAATTTAATGAGTTAGACCGTCGGGCAAAAGAATTAGAATGTGACGTGATTGTTACCGGACATTATGCACGAATCAGATTTAATCAGGAAACAAAAAAATATGAGTTATTAAAAGGTGTGGATGATTCAAAAGATCAAAGTTATGTTCTGTATTATATGACCCAGGAGCAGCTGGCACATACTATGCTCCCGCTCGGTGAATATACTAAGGAGGAAATCAGAAAAATTGCTGATAAGTATCAGTTAATTAATGCAGATAAACATGATAGCCAGGATATATGTTTTATCCCTGATGGCAATCATATGCAGTTTATTGAAAATTACACGAATGAAAAAGTTGGAAAGGGTAATTTTTTAGATATTAACGGAAAAGTAATTGGACAACATAACGGATATTATCGGTATACAGTTGGTCAGAGAAAAGGAATTAATGTGAATCGCGATGGAAAACATTATGTGCTAGAAATCAAACCGGAAACAAATGAGGTTGTAGTAGGAAGAAATAAAGATTTATTTTCAACAGAATTAATTGCTGCAGATTTCAATTGGATTTCAGGGGAGATTCCAAAAGAACCCATTCGAATTAGTGGAAGAACCAGATATCATCAACCATTGACAGAGGGAGTGGCAGAGGTATTGGATAATGGTAATGTAAAAATTACATTTGATGAGCCTATTCGTGCAATTACAAAAGGACAGTCGGTTGTATTATATAATGGGGAAATAGTTCTTGGCGGAGGCTGTATTGTGAAAACTGAAATAATGTAATAAAATCTGTATACTTGTAAATATTAATAAAAATCATTAATTTTTTTAGTTTGGGTTTGATACACCCGGGAGGTAATATGAACGAGGATACAATTAAATTGCTAAAAGAGTGTAATTCCGGTTGTAAGATGGCAATAGGAAGTATGGAACAAGTTGAAGAAAAATTACATGATAGTCAGATGAAAAATATTATTGAAGAATATAAGGATAAACATAAGCAGATTAAAGCAAGGACAGTACATTTACTGCAGGATGCAGGGGAGAATGGAAAGGAACCGGGCTTAATGGCAAGTGTCATGTCTCATTTGACTACTGAAATGAAAATGACTTTTATGGGAGACAATCATCAGGCAGCGAAGTTGATGATGGATGGATGTAATATGGGGATTCAGTCTATCTGTGAATATGAAAATGATTATAGCAATGCTTCCGAAGAAGCAAAAAGGATTGCACATCAGTTGGTAAAAACAGAAAAAGAGTTTATGGGACACATGGAAAAGTTTTTATAAATATCGAATATTAGGCGAAGAAACATGAGGGAGAAGTCTTTCATGTTTTTTTGTTAGTACATAAAAAAATATAGTAGCATTACATTATAAAAATATGTAAAATGAAAATGACATTTATTTTAATTAAAATTTAAAAACCTATTGCAAAGATAGGAAAAAGATGGTATTATTTTAACAGTGATTAAAACCTACTAAATTAATAGGAATTAAAACATAAATATAATTGGAGGTATGTAGAAATGTCAGACATAAAAAAAAGTGCGTTAGAGTTAATAGGGAAGACCCCTCTTTTGCTGGTGGAAAATTATCAGAGAAATGCAGATGCGACGGAGGCAGAGATTTTAGTAAAGTTGGAATGTTTTAATCCGGCAGGAAGCGTCAAGGATAGAGTGGCACTTCAGATGATACAGGATCTAGAAGAGAGTGGCAGAATTAAGCCGGGAGCAACATTGATTGAACCGACATCTGGAAATACGGGAATTGGTATTGCGGCGGTTGCAGCAACAAAAGGTTATAAAGTCGTTATTACCATTCCGGAGACAATGAGTGTTGAGCGAAGAAATATTATTAAAGCATATGGAGCAGAAATTGTTCTTACAGAAGGTTCGAAAGGAATGAAAGGTGCTATCGCTAAGGCAGAGGAGATAAAGAACGAAACACCGGGGGCTGTTATTCTTGGACAGTTTATAAATTCGTCAAATCCTAAAGTTCATAAGTTGACGACAGGTCCGGAAATCTGGGAAGATACAGACGGAGAGATTGATATTTTTGTAGCAGGCGTAGGAACCGGTGGAACAATTACGGGTGTTGGAGAATATTTAAAATCAAAGAATCCAAATGTAAAAGTTGTAGCAGTAGAACCAAAGGACAGCCCAGTGCTTTCGGAAGGAAGAGCAGGAGCGCATAAGATTCAGGGAATCGGCGCAGGATTTGTTCCGGATGTACTTAATACAGAAATTTATGATGAAATTATACCAGTTGCGAATGAAGACGCTTTTGAAACAGGAAAAGCAATTGCAAAAACAGAAGGTGTTTTGGTTGGAATTTCATCAGGAGCAGCATTGTTTGCAGCAACAGAACTGGCAAAGAGACCGGAAAACAAAGGAAAGAAAATTGTTGCACTGCTTCCTGATTCAGGAGACAGATACTACAGCACGGCTCTCTTTCAGTAGGTTATTTATGGAAATAGGATGAAAAAGAATAGATAGGAGATTACAAAAATGAGCAAGAGAAATTATAAATTTGAAACATTACAGTTACACGTAGGACAGGAAAATCCGGATCCGGCAACAGATGCCAGAGCGGTTCCGATATATCAGACAACATCATATGTATTTAGAGACTCTGCACATGCGGCAGCAAGATTTGGTCTGGCAGACGCAGGAAACATTTATGGAAGACTTACAAACTCTACACAGGGAGTTTTTGAAGACAGAATTGCAAAATTAGAAGGTGGTGTAGCAGGTCTTGCAGTTGCATCAGGAGCGGCAGCCATTGCTTATACGATTCAGGCATTGGCTAGTGCTGGAGAACATATTGTTGCACAAAAAACAATTTATGGTGGAACATCAAATCTTCTGGCACATACACTTACAAATTATGGGATTCATACTACTTTTGTAGATGCTCATAATTTGGAAGAGGTAGAAGGTGCAATACAGGAAAATACAAAGGCAGTTTATTTAGAAACACTTGGAAATCCAAATAGTGATATTCCGGATATTGATGCGATTGCAGAGATTGCACATAAACATGGACTTCCGGTCGTAGTAGACAATACTTTTGGTACACCATATTTAATCAGACCAATTGAACATGGGGCAGATATCGTAGTGCATTCTGCTACGAAGTTTATTGGTGGACATGGTACATCTCTTGGTGGTGTGATAATAGACGGTGGTACATTTGATTGGGCAGCTTCTGGTAAATATCCTGGAATTTCAGAACCAAACCCAAGTTATCATGGGGTGAAATTTACAGAGGCAGCAGGACCGGCAGCATTTGCTACATACATTAGAGCAATTCTTTTAAGAGATACCGGAGCGGCAATTTCACCATTTAATGCGTTCTTGTTATTGCAGGGAACAGAGACATTGTCACTTCGTATCGATAGACATAATGAAAATACAAAGAAGGTAGTAGAATATTTATCAAATCATCCGTTGGTAGAAAAGGTAAATCATCCATCACTTCCAGAACATCCGGATCATGCACTATATGAGAAATATTTCCCAAATGGCGGGGCAAGTATTTTTACATTCAATATAAAGGGTGGACAGGAAGAAGCACATAAATTTATTGATAACTTGCAGTTATTCTCATTGTTAGCAAATGTAGCGGATTCAAAGTCTCTGGTAATTCATCCGGCAACAACGACTCACAGTCAGTGCACACAGGAAGAATTATTGGAACAGGATATCAAGCCAAACACAATCAGACTGTCTATTGGAACAGAAAATATTGATGACATTCTTGAGGATTTGGATGAGGCATTTAAAGCAGTGGAATAGTAAAATAAATGTTTTGAGAAAGGTGTAATCTATAGTGATTACATCTTTTTTTGTGTGAAATATTGTGATACTATAGAATTTGTTAAGAAGATAATGGGATGGAGGCAGCAAAATGATTAAGATAATTCAATATCCGAAGTGCAGCACTTGTAAAAAAGCTGTGAAATTTTTACAGGACAACAACGTAGAATTTGAGAGCAGAGATATTAAAGAAAATAATCCGACAGCAGGAGAATTGAAGAAGTGGCATGAGATGAGTGGACTGCCATTAAAGAGATTCTTTAATACCAGTGGATTAAAGTATAAGGAATTAGGATTAAAAGATAAGTTACCAGAAATGAGTGAGGAAGAACAATATGAACTGCTGGCAACAGATGGTATGTTAGTGAAAAGACCAATATTAGTCGGACAGGATTATGTGCTGGTAGGGTTTAAAGAAGCGGATTGGAATGAAAAGATATAATATAGATAAGAGAAACTGTATGGCCTATAAAACCATACAGTTTCTCTTATCTAATTCCGATCTGGAAACATAAACAATCTGCTCATCGGTGCTGTCAAGTGCCCATTTTATCAAATGAATACAACCATCATAGATTTCAATGCAGGTAATGCCATAAGGAGATACACAACTTCCTGTATTATAATATGGAGAGTTGCCTGTACCCATCATAGGATGATGCGTATGACCTGTAATTAATATATGCTGGTTTTGTTTTGCCCAATTTGTCAATTTCTTTTCTGTAGAGTTTTTTCTTTTATTGTTTTTTGCAGCGCTAGTAGGGTCAGGAATACCTAGAGATTCTAAAGGTTTCCATATATATCTTACAAGAAAAGATCGGAAGAGCACACGTCTG
>CAOXUF010000033.1:0-2166 GCA_948560485.1 uncultured Eubacterium sp. | reverse complement strand
TTAGAAAATCAGCCTGATGTCCATGAGTAAGATAAATATTGTTTTGAGTTTTACTTTCCAAAATGATGCCGGAATAAAAAGTTATGTTTGGAAAAAGTTCCTTAGTACACATATTATTGTCGCAATAATAGGAACAAAAATTTAAATCTGCATATCTGGAATATTTTTTTACAATGTCATGGTTTCCATAGACACTGTAAAATTTGTTTTGTTTAAAAAATTTTGCCAGAACATCAAAACTATGCTGGTGCATATCTTTAATGGCATTCATATTTCGGTTTTCCCACAATTCATCTCCATCTCCAAGCTCAATATAAGTAAAATCCCTATGGAAATAATAATTCAAAGCTGCAATATAAATAAATTCATTTTTTGTAAAATTGTCGTTTGCCTTTCCGATTCCTCTGTGGCAGTCGCTGAAAATAACATACCGGCTCTGCATGTTTAGAGGGAGCCTTAGTGCTCCCTCAAAAGCATTATTTATTCTAGAATGATATCCCATAAAGTTTTCCTCGCAATTAGAAAATTAATGTTTTTTGCATTTTTTTCTACAGCATCTTTCTTCACATTCATATTTCGGATAACATTTTTCCTGACAATGTTTTTTGTTACAATGTTTTTTTCTGCAATGTTTTTGCTTACGGCATTTTTTAAAGCGGAACAAATGTCTGAAACATGCAGGAAGGAAAAAGTACAGATATAAGATTTTGTCTACAGTACAAGTAAATGGTCTTGTTACAAAATTGTAGAGTTTACAAAAAATGCGGTCCTGCCAGAGAGAAAATGCTGCTAAAAAACGATGGAAATATCTTGGCTGTCTGCTGTGAGGAATGCCGAACATAAATGTTACGGAATCATCACATACATATAAATCGCAGTCGCTGTATGCCATACGTTCTATACTGGACATAAATGCTTCAAGCATTTCGCGGTTTTCAAAGTCAATAGTAATCTGCATTGTGAGGTCCTCGGGATTACAGTAGGAACCTACACGGAAACCGGTCAGCCACCAGTGTTTTTTTGTAAGCGAAAAAAGTTTCTGCCCTTTATAATTCAGTACCATGGAAAGAGGCAGCATTTCACTGTCTGAAACACCATAAAAGATTGTCTTGCTGAAATCTTTTGGAGCTACAATTTTATCAGCTCTGTATATTCCGATTTCTCCGCCGATATTTATTCCATATTGTCCTTTCCAAAACTCAATTAACCAGGTTTTTTTGTCGTAATAAAAGTATACCTTTTCACAATCAAATACCATATTAAAATGAAGAGCTGCATGGTCATATTTTGCCATATAACCAAATTTTTTCTGCCATGCATTACGGAGTGATGTTACGATATCGCTTTCGGGCAGATAACAAAAACCGAATGGCTCTAATAAATCATTTAATAAATGAACTTTTTTGCAGTAGTCCATATTACATATTTTCTTGATGATTTTTTTTCTCTTGTAAAAACAAAAAATGGAAAATAAAATACAAATTATTATAAGAATTCCAAAAAGTATATACATATTAACCTCTCATATGTGTTTGATATAGTATATGAAGAAAAAAGAGAATGTGTTATACTTTTAAGTAGGAAAACATATATAGAAAAGGTGACAGATTATGAAGAAAGAAGAAAAGACAAATGTAATGCGGGTCCTGGACAGCAAAAAAGTAAACTATAAAAAGCATAACTATCTATCTACAGGAGCGGTTAGCGGTATTGAAGTGGCAGAGGCATTGGGAGAAAATCCGGATATGGTTTTTAAAACGTTGGTTACTGTATCAAAATCAAGGGACTATTATGTGTTTATGGTACCGGTTGAAAAGGAATTGGATTTGAAGAAAGCCGCCGGTGTGGTGGGAGAAAAGAAAATAGAAATGCTCAAATCAAAGGATTTGTTACCTCTGACAGGATATGTGCATGGCGGATGTTCTCCGATTGGAATGAAAAAGTTTTTTCGAACAACGATTGATAAAAGTGCAGAACAGTTTGAGACCATTATGTTTAGTGGTGGAAAAATAGGATATCAGGTAGAAGTAGCATTGGAAGATTTGAAAAAAATCATTCGGTTTGAATTAAGGGATATAACAGTAGAGAGATAACCTATGATAGATAGATGTCGAGGTTATAATATGCAATGTAAAATAAGGAGCAGATGATATGAGAAGAAGCGAC
>CAOXUF010000032.1 GCA_948560485.1 uncultured Eubacterium sp. | reverse complement strand
AGGATATAACAAGTAATTCCGGATAAATTAGCGTTGCAACGCCTTGTAGATAAAGACATTTGGTAAGTAATAATAAAAGATTTAGTTTAGAGGAACTTAATGGTAGACCCTTGAGACTGCTAATCGGCGGATCGCCTTGCACTCACTGGTCAATAGCTCAGAAGAATAACAGAGAAACGAAACCAGAAGGATTAGGATGGGAACTGTTTGAAAACTATTTAATCGCAAAAGAGAAATTCAAACCAGATTTCTTCTTATATGAAAATAATAAATCAGCAGCACAGCCTATTAAGGATCAGATTAGTCATGAATTAAATACAGAATTACAATATATAAATTCAGCATTAGTATCAGCACAGAACCGGCAGCGTTTTTATGCTCATAATATTCCTGGTGTGAATCAGCCTGAAGATAGAGGAATATTACTAGTTGATATTTTAGAAAGCGGAGCAACTTGGTTGGAGAAATCATACGCCCTTACTACAAGATGTTCAGGTGCTATTATTTCAGATACTTTAAAACGTCATAGACATACAATGATTGCTGAACCTGTGAGAATCGGGGATATTGGGAGTACAGCTCAAGCACACAGAGTTTATAGTAGTTTTGGTAAATCAGTAACAATAAATGCTGGTGGTGGAGGACAAGGTGGTAAGACAGGATTATATATTGCACCTGTTTTCTCATTTGGATCAGATGATAAAGATAAGGCGCATTGTATAGATGCCAATTATTATAAAGGTTCCAATCCAAAACAAACACTAAATAAGCATCGTAGAACAATGGTTGCTGAATTGACGGATTTCAATTTAGATGATTATGAAAATGTAATTATTCACGAAAGTGGGAACATTGAAATTGATGGGAAGTTGATATATCGAATCAAGGATGGATATATATGGTGTAAAGAAGAAAGATATGAAATCGATCTACCAGGTGGATATTATACTATTCGTAAATTAACTCCTATTGAATGTGAAAGATTACAGACTCTTCCAGATAATTACACAGAAGGGATTTCAAATGCACAGCGTTATAAATGTATTGGTAATGGCTGGACAGCAGAAGTGATCATACATATCTTATCACATATTGATATTCCAAAAGATTATCCAATAGAAGTTTTATCTATGTATGACGGTATTGCAACAGGTAGATATTGTTTGGATAAGTTGGGATACACGAACATTACATATAAGGCATATGAGATTGATGATTATGCGAAGAAAATAGCAATGAAAAACTATCATGATATTATCCAGTGTGGAGATGCTTACCAGGTTAGAGAAGATGACTGGAAATATTAGAGGGCAATAGAACCCACGTTTCAAAGGAGAAGATAAATTATGGACGAGATAGAACTTAATCAATTTGGAAAATTTATATATGAATATTTTTATGAAGAACAGTTGGATATACCAATTAGTATCAATAATAGATTAAAGAGAACACACGCATGGTTTGTTTCTGATTATGATAATCAATATATAGAAGTTTCAAAACATTTAGTTAAGCAAAACATATTTATTATCGCAGACGTTTTGGCACATGAATTGACGCATTATTATTTATTCAAAAATAATAAACCTTATGACGATCAAGATTTAGAATTTTATGCTTTAACATATAAAAATGGAATAAGCAGAACTAATACGTCAACATTAAAAGATGGAATTATGAAATATGAATATCATCAACATATTTCCAAGTGTGATTGTGGATTTGAAATAGTTAGCTGTTTTCCAGTTATTGATAATGATTTTCGACCTATTTTGATATGTCCTAAGTGCCATAAAAATATAGGATATGATTTTGTTGAATCAAAATATATGGAATATATTCCAAGTTTTAAAGTGAAAATGTTATGTGATTCCTATTTAAGAAAATTAGAGCAATAAAATCTGCGATTCATATGGAGAGAGGTGATAAATACATGATAGAAACTGTTAGTGAAAATGACCATAAGGTATTTAAAGAAAAAGTAGATAGGCTAATTTTACAAGGATATAAAATTTCTTCTACCAATTGTGGTTATGCTGGAGAAGTTGGTGGAAATGTATACGATTGCGAATACTGGATGGCGATTTTGATTAAGGAGTGATTGAATATGAAAGACATAAATATTATTATCAAAGACGCTTTTGGAAGAGAAATCAAAACTAACACAGATCAGATTGAGGAAGATGTTCTGCGAATGAGAATAGGATTGGAACCACAGGAACAGGATGGTGACTAATGCGTAGAAGAATCACAGGCAATATTTATACTGGTCTTGGGAATCCATCGCCAGTAATTTTTGACAACGAATGGACAGATAATAAAAAATTTAATGATGCTGTAAAGTTGTTCTTTGAAGATATTCTAAATTTATTAAAAGACGAAACTATTAATGATGTTGGTGGTTTTGATTTCAAAATAGAATTAGAAGATAATGGTTTCAGAATCCTATTTGGTATTGAGCCATCATATATGTATGATTCATATATCTGCTATTGTTTTGATAGTGAAAAAGAGAATAGTTATATACATAAAGGACAGGCTTTTGGATATTATGGTGCTGACATTAAGATTAAATCGAATAAAAGTTATAAGAGATGTGGTAAGGAATTTAGAGAATGTATGGATAAGCATTATGAAAATTTGATGAGGTATTTAAGTGAATAATGGAATATTTGCAAAGTATACAGGAATTCCAATAATAGTTGTTCCTGATAGTAAAAAGCAAAATAGAACACATAGGAAAAAGAGAATTAACAAGAAATGGGCTAAAAGATATGGATATACAACATATAATTTCATTGAAGATGATAAGGTGATTATGATGAATGGAAGAATATGTGTGAATCCGAGAACTTATTATAAATTGAAATCGCTTGAATTATATACTTGAATCTTGCATTTCATTGGCAAAAATCAGAGAAAGTAGGTGCGAAATTGAGCTGGAATCCCGTGTTGAACAAATTTATAGAGATCAAAAATGAATATAAAAGAAGACTGGGATATATCACATATTACTACAAAGAGGGATATACAAATGAGTCAGAAACTTGTTTAGAGAGATGGGTGTCAGAACTAAATGGTATAGAACCGTTTAATCAATATAAGGAATATGAGGAGTTGTTATCCTGTCTTGAATTAAATCAGCATGAAAATATGTTACTTATTAGATATGGACGATATAGCAATATTTATGATGGAGAAGTAGAAGCATCTGGTGAAGATTTATGGGATAGATATGGTGGTTTTTATAGAGAGTGTAGAAGTGTAGTTATTGATGTAGAAAATGACTGTATTATTTTATCACCATTTTCAAAATTCTTTAATGTAAATGAACTTGAAGAAACGAGTTTAGATAATATCAGAAAAAGAATATCCAATGCAAAAACAATAGAGTTTTCAGATAAGCTTGACGGATCTATGCAGTCTGCACGTTGGTATAACAATAGAATTATCATGGCAGGAAGTCAAGCAATTAATCCAGATAATTCTTGGAGATTGCAAGACGGATATAGAATGATTAATGAATTGCCAGGATATAAAGAAATGTTAGAAAAATATCCAGAGTGTACTTTTATATTTGAGTATATATCTTTAAAGGATGCACATGTTGTCAAATATACAAAAGAACAAGAGGGGTTATATCTTATTGGAATTAGGCGAGTGGATAATGGAGAAGAATATGATTATCGTACCGTTTTGGAGTTTGCAAAAGTGTTTAATATTCCTACAACTAAATTATTTGATAAGACTATTGAACAAGTAATGAAAGAATTAGACGATAAATCATCTGACGAAGCTGAAGGGTTTGTGATTAATATTGATGGATATAAAGTGAAACTAAAATATAATGATTATGTACATATTCATAAAGCACTATCAAAACTCTCATCTATAAATTTGATTATCCGTAGTATAGCTGATAACAAGTATGACGATCTTCTTTCAAAACTTCCAGTTGCTTACCATGATCAAGTCAAGAAGGTTGCCAATGTTGTTGTTGAATATATAGCTAAAACTGAAAAAATCATTGAAAAATATTATTATTTAGCACCCAAAAGTAATAAGAAAGAGTTCATGATTTATGTTTCTGAGAATGTTCCAAAAGAATATCAAGGATATTGTAGAGAATTATATTTTGGAAACAAAATTAATGTTATCAAAAATGGTAATGATAAATGTCCACATTATAAGAAATTAAAAGATATGGGAGTAGAAGATTATACAAAAATTTTTGTAGAGGAGTGATTAATTGTTTAAAACAGAAGTTCAAAATCAAGTAGAAATACATTATGAAAAGTTAGTTGAATTAGGTTACAACGTGGTTGGCGTTTTCTTATATGGTTCACAGAATTATGAATTAGATTATGAGAAGTCAGATGTTGATACAAAAGCAATTGTTCTTCCTACATTAGAAGATATTGTACTGAATAGGCAACCAGTAAGCACTACAGTAGATATGGGCGATAACTGTTTATGCGATGTAAAAGATATTCGTAAAATGTTTGAATGTTTTAAGAAACAGAATATTAACTTTATTGAATTGCTTTTTACACAATATTACAAACTGAATCCTATATATAAATCACTATATAGACCTATGTTGGATAATGCGGAAAAAATTGCAAGATATAACAATTATGCAAGTGTGAATTGCATGTCTGGTATGGCTCTTGAAAAGTATAATGCACTTACTCATCCGTATCCAAGTATTAAGGAAAAGATTGATAAGTATGGCTATGATAATAAACAGTTGCATCATATTTTACGATTGAAAGATTTTGTTCAAAGATATTGTAATGGTGAAGTGTATAGACAGATTCTTATTCCAACAAATAGAGAAGAACTACTTAGAGTTAAATCAGATTATATATATTCCTTAGAGGATGCAAAGAAAATTGCAAAAGATACTTGTGATTGGATTAAAGAATATAAGGATAATTATATGGTAAATAATCCAGTTGTTATTAACAAAGAAGCAGATAATTTGATGATAAAAGTTATGACTGATCTGATTACTTTCAGTATCAGGCGTGAGGTAAATAATAATGAGTAAACCCAAATTTTATATTATGGTTGGTTTATCTGCTAGTGGAAAGTCAACTATTGGTAGAGATATTGCAAATGAAAATAATTGTGTGATTGTTTCATCAGATGATATTCGTGGTGAAATTTGTGAAGGCGGTGTTATTGATCAGTCTAAAAATGATGAAGTATTTAAGATTTTTCATCGTAGAATAAAGGATAATCTGAAAAACGGTATTAATGTAATTGCAGATGCAACAAATATTAATATGAAAGCAAGACGAAGTTTACTTGAGAATGTTAGAAAGATTCCTTGTTATAAAATTGCATACATAATTCCTAAACCAGTTGAACAGTGTATTGAAGACAATATTTATAAAGAATATCCCGTTCCACACCATGTAATTCAGAAGCAAATGATGAATTTTCAGATACCATTTATAGAAGAAGGATTTGATGAAATTATTATACATAAATTTGAAGACAAGTATATAAACGATGTATTTGTTACTGATTGCTATGAGGAGATGGAAGGTTTCAACCAGATGAACCCATATCACACTATGGATTTATATGAACATTGTGAATTTACATATAATATTTTCAAGAAGATTGGCGAATATGTAAATACTGAATATCTATTTGCTGCAAGATTACATGACATCGGTAAAGTATTTACACAAAAATTTGATAATGACGGAATTGCACATTATTATCAGCATGAAAATGTAGGGTGTTATTATCTGTTGAGTAACTTAGAAAATATTAAACAATATAGAGATTATTCAGATGAAGAATTATTAAATATATTGTTTTTGGTAAATTATCACATGATGCCTATGTCTTGGGATAGTGAAAAAGCAAAGCAAAAATGGAAGAGAAGATTTGGAGAATATAAGTATAAGTTACTTTTAGATTTTAATAAGTGCGACAAAATGAGGTAGGTGATTCTTATAACACATAATTATATAAATCTTACAAATGGAGTAGAAGCAATTCCAAATTTACAAGGAAATTATAGATTCATCCGCATCCAATCAACTATTTGTGAACAGAAAAATTGGGACAGGCTCATTCAGGATTTGGATTATGATTTTCTTATGAATCTGGCACTTGGACACAAATGTATTGTGTATGATTTCGGAGCGAGAAAGCCGATTTCTAGAGCGGTATATCAAGGCTTAGAGTTCGTAAAATATGTTTTGTATCGTAGGTGGTTGGATCAGGAATATATCACAAATGTAAATAGAAGTAAAAATCAAGAGAGAAAGAATAATTGTAATGATTATTTCAATAAGTGTTATTTGAACTTAGAAGATAGAACCAAAAAGAAACTGGACTATTTCTTACCATATGTAATCACAAAAGAAATAAATTTGGAATGTGTTACTGATTGTACGCAGCATGACAATGATAAAGAATTTTATAGAGAAATATTAAGGAGGGTGGGATAAAATGAACGACAAAGAAATAGTAGGTAAAATATCATTCTCTTTCACAGATGAAAATGGTGAAACAGTTTCATTAAAGAAAATTTTTACTGGTAAGAAAGAGGAAATAGGTAACATTGATTGGTTGTTGGATGAGTTCAAATAATTTTTACAAGCAATGAGTTTTTCAGAATCAATGACAAAACAGGATTATATACCTTGAAAGTGGTGAGAAACTAATTGGTGAAGATGGAGAAGTGCTAATTGAGGTAAGGCAATAAATTCGAGATTTCAACTGCTTTTTGAGGTCAATGTGTCAGACCTTATTAAATTTGACACTTTATTGTTATAGATATTCTAAAACATATATTACAGAAGGGAGAAACAATGAGTAAATTAGACAAAGAATTTAAACAGGATGTTGACAAAGAAGTAAGAGAGGGAACTTATGTAGTTCGCAAAATTGGAACAAAAATCTTAATTGCTATTGCTGTATTGTCAGTTTTAGGAGGGATTGGCGGTGTGGGATACACACTTACAATCGGCAAATGGCAAAAGAACGCAGAGCGGGAAGTATTCAAGGATAGCGTGACATATACAGAACAGGCGGCGAGTTTTCTTGCTAAATCCTATAAGGAATACAACGAGGCAGAAAACGACACTGAGAAGAATACAATTATGGAATATGTCATTTTGAGATACCCGAATCTTGATATGGATTCCATTGATAACAGTACATTAAAGCAGTTTTACATCAAATGCTTAAACAATTAAAAGAAAAGGAGATTATTTATTATGAAGAAAAGATTACTTGCAGTAGGAATTATGATGGTACTTATGGTTTGTGTTCTAACAGGTTGTACAGAATCTAATTCCTCAAAAGAAAAATCCTACACAAGCGAAATGAAACAGCAGATTTTTGATATGCATGGGCTTCCGCAGATTTCAAACGGATATGAGTATTCGCAGTTGAAAGAGATCTACGAGTTAAGAGATGACCCGAATCTTGTTTGTCACTGGTATACCAAGAATAATTACACAGGGAAATGGATTTATCAAGGAACTTGCGTTGGATATGGCATTCCATATGGTGCAAGCATTACCAATCCAGAGAGATATGAATACAGTGGTGCAACATTACCTCTGGAAGAACCGAATGGATTATATACAAACAGTGTCACATCTTCTGCAACATGGATTCTGACAACTGACAAGGACGACAATATCAAGCCTACATATGTTGAAAGTGAAATCACAGTTAGCCAGACCAAATTGGACGCAAGACTTTGTGAAGAGTGGAGTATTCCTGAGAACTATTAATTTTGATATTTTAAATTGCCTTGCGTGGCGTTAAAGTCACACAGGGCATTGAAAATAAAAACATACACTTGACTATCTACCAGAGTGTTCAATCACTCAATCAGATAAATTTTGTTGTTTTCATTTTAACCTCCTTTCTTACGAGGAATGTTCAAGTTTGTGTCTTGAGCATTCTGATAGGTAGTCAAGTGTGGAAGGGAAATATAGTGATATGATTGATAGTAACGAGACAATAATATATGAATCGGGTAAAGATTCGGGATATCAAGAAGGATATGACGATTGTAAAGAAGAGATGAAAGAAATTATAGAATCTATGGCTTGTGAAATAGCAGAGCATAGATATCCAAAACAGTATGCTTATAATGAGGATCAAATAAAATCAATTATGTCTGAGTTTGGATATACTGAATGAAAAATCTGTTTCATCGCAGGAGGTGAAAAGAAATAATAACAAGAGAAGTTAATATTGAAATGAATCCACAAGAATTAGCTGAAGAATTTTGGAATATGGATTCTACACAACAAGCAGATTTTTTCAATATTTTAGCAGATATTATTGCAGAAAATCAAGGCAGAGGAGTAATACAATTAGATTACATAGTTATGGAAAATGCGTTATATCCGCATGGTGCAAGATTGATAAATATGTTAGCAGATAAAATTAAGGAAATTTAAGAGAAATAATGCAGAAAGGATAAAGGTGCTGCAGCCGTGAGATGATCAGAACAAAAATGAAGATCGTTCGTTACAGACGATGGGATGATATGGATATAGAATTTTTAGATGATTTTCATTTTATCAAAGAACATATTACTTATACGAATTTCAAACGAGGTGAAGTAAAGAATCCGTATGACAAAATATTGTATGGTGTTGGGTATATTGATGTAGGTAAATGGAAAAGCAGATATGGTAAAAAGATTTCTGATGTTTATTTGAGTTGGATGCACATGTTAGAGAGGTGTTATGATCCAGAGCAAAAGAATAAATACCCTGCTTATTATAACCTATGTACAGTTTCTAAAATTTGGCACAGTTTTCAAAATTTTGCTGATTGGTATGAAAAAAATAAATATGATGTAGGCAATGAAAAACTTCACATAGATAAAGATATAAAATATCCAAAAAATAAAATATATTCACCATATTCATGTATGTTAGTTCCACAAAGAATAAATGAATTATTTACATGTAAGCCAAAAGAAAATGGTCTGCCAGTTGGAATAACCATGAGTCAATCAAGTAAATATATTGCTTCATATAATGGTAAATATTTAGGTACATATTCAAAATTGGAGGATGCTTATAAAATGTACGCAAAAACAAAAGAAGCTGCAATTCAAAAAGTAACAAATGAATATAAGGGGATAATTCCTGATAATATATATGAAATTCTTATGAATTATAAAGTCCTAATAGAAAATGACAAGAATTATTTTACAAGTTGATAAATGTTTTGTAACACGTAAAGTAACAATTATGTTTAGAAATTAAAGAAGGATACGAATGTTCACTGGTGAAGAAAGCTGCGCAGCTACTAAGTAATATGGTGAACAATTGGGATTAAACGTAGGATATTTAACATCTGATAAAGAAGACAATGAACTTTATTCGCCTTACTACATAACGGATCATATTATTAAGTATTTGTCAAAAGACAAGATTATTTGGTGTCCGTTTGATTGTGAATGGTCAGCATTTTATCAGAGATTAAAATAATTAGGATATAAAGTAGCAAGAAGTTCTTTACAAGAAGGACAAGACTTTTTCGAGTATGAACCTGATACATGGGATATTATTGTAAGCAATCCTCCATTCTCATTGAAGGATAAAGCGTTGGAGCGATTGTATTTATTTAATAAACCATTTGCGATTTTGTTACTACTGAATTCCTTGCAAGGAAAAACAAGATATAAATATTTCAAGCAAGGCATTCAGTTATTGAGTTTCGATGCGAGAGTTTCTTATCATGACAAAAAACATATGGAGAATGTAGTAAAAGGAAGTCCTTTTGCAACAGCTTATTTTTGTAGAGATTTGTTGCCAAAAGATTTGATTATAGAAGAATTACATGAATATGAAAGAAAATTAAAATAGTAAAAAGTAGAAATAATAGTTTAGTAACATCGAAAGATGATTACATAAAATGCTACTGGTCTGACTTTGGCGAGACAACCAGTAGCATGAGATTAAAAAACGTCAAATGATTAACTTTGACTATCTGATTATATCACAAGTCGAAGTTGATCTCAATAAAAAGTAAAGGAGATATACATATTGAGATTAAAAAATGAATGGATTAATGGAGACTGCCTTAAAGAACTAAAGAAAATGGATACAGAAAGTATTGATCTTATTATAACCTCACCCCCATATCACAATCTTAGGGTTTATAGCAATGACCCGTCTGATCTATCCAACTGTGAAAGTTATGAAGAATACTATTATTTGTTGGGACTTGTAATCACAGAATGTGAGCGGGTTCTGAAGCCAGGTGGAAAGTTTGTTATGCAGTTTGAAGATTACAATTACACTGTTGGTAGAGATAACAAAATGGGACAGGAAAGTTTAACAGGAGATATTAATAAGATTTTCCTTGATAATAATTTTTCTCTTTGGACAAAAGCATTTTGGCGTAAGTATTCAGCACAGAGAGCCATGCTTGCGCAGGGTAATTTATATTATCGTAATATGAAGGCAAGAGACACGATTTTAGCTGCCAATGTAGGATTTGTATATGTATATAAGAAGTTTGGCGATTGTGAATTAATTAAAGCATCAGATATTACATTGGAAGAGTGGGCTGATTGGGCAGATGGTGTATGGAATATTAGTAATTCTGGTATAGGACATACTACTCCATTTGCTGAAGAATTGGTGAAACGGTGTGTAAAATTATGGTCTTGTCCTGGTGATACAGTGTGTGATCCGTTTGCTGGAGCTGGAACAGTTAATAAAGTTGCTATTGAATGTGGTAGAAATGCAGTAGGAATTGAACTCAATAAAGAGTTTTATGATTTAGGGAATGAAAAGAGATTTAACCTCTGGGATAATTCCATATTTGAATCTGATGATTCTGTAGAGAAAATGAAGGAACGATTTGAAGCAGAATTGCTTGCTGGTAAAGAGCAGAGTGCTAATGCTAAAGCAGAAAAGGCAGAACAGAAAGAATTGGCTCAAAAGAAAAAGGATATTCGTGCCGAGATTAAAGAATTGGAAAATCAACTTAAAGCATTGGGATTAAAAGTAAAAGAAATTAAGGAAATTAAAGAAAAGTCTACAGGAGGAGAAAATAATAAATGGTGTCTTTAGAGATTCCGGTAGAGAAGATACCATACATAAGAACCATTGAGGGAAGAAAGTTTAAAAATGGTAAATGGGAATTTCCAGATTCAGCAGTTAAGAAGTTACAAGAGTATGGTCTTATAGATTTAGAAATTGAAGTAAAAGAAAAGGAGATTGTTCAATTTGAACTTTCTCCTCATCTTAGAGAATATCAAAAGAAAATCGTAAACATTGCTTTAAATGAAGGCTGTTATGGCATTTTTGCCGATACAGGCACAGGAAAGACAATTATGGGTTTGGAACTTGCAAAGCATTATGAAAAGACTTTAATTTTGTGTCCTTTATCTGTAATCGAAACAGCATGGATTGACGATTGTAATGAATTTTATCCTGAATTAAGTATTATAAATTGTTGGGGAAATAGTAGAAGAGAACGAATATCATTTTTGAATGATAAAACTGATATATATGTTATGAATTATGAGAGCTTTAAGATTCTCAAAAATGATATTTTGAAAATGAATTTTGATTGTATGATAATTGACGAAAGTCAAGTGATGAAGAACATGACAAGTCAAATTACAAATGAATTACTACAAATGATAGATATCATTTCTCATAGATTTGTATTGTCAGGAACACCAACACCCAATCATAATTCTGAAATCTTCCCTCAGATGAAATTTGTTGATCCGGAAGTATTTGGTAACAATTTTTACGGTTTTCAGGCGAGATATTTTCATCAAGATATGGCAAATCCCCATAGATGGTATCAAACAGAAGAAGATAAAGAAGCATATTTTAACAGACTTAGAGAAAAATCTGTGTTTTTAAAGAAAGAGGATTGTGTTAACCTTCCTCCAAAAGTATTTGAAGTAAAGCGATTTGAACTAGGTAAAGAACAGAAGAAATATTATGACGATATGATTCGTGATATACAGGACAACATAAATGAGTGGTCTAAGTTTGAATTTACTGCAAAGCTGATGAAATTAAGGGAAATAGTAAGTGGATTTGTTATCAATAAAGATGGTTCTATTATAGATTTTGATACAAATAAAGATAAACTATTAGATGCTGCATTTGAAGAAATAGGAGATAAACCTATAATAATATGGTGTCAGTTTCAGCATGAAATCAATAGACTTGCAGAGAAATATAATGGTGTAGCACTTACATCACAGACGAAAGATAGAGATTCGATAATTCGTCAGTTTAAAAATAATGAGATTAAATTGTTATTTACACACCCTAAGTTGCTTGGAAAAGGTTTAACATTTGTAAATTGTACCTATAACATTTATTATTCTTTGAGTTTTAGTTATGAGGAATACCGCCAGAGTCAAGATAGAATACATAGAATAGGTCAGGATAATAAATGTACTTATATTATTTTACAAGGCAAAAACACCATTGATGAAAAGATTTATAACTGTTTAAAGCGAAAGGGTAATGCGGTTGATGAATTATATCTTGAAATAGGATTGAAAAATAAGACTTGAATCATCGGTTTCAAAGGAAAGTCATCGGCTCATAACTGGTGATTTCCATTCGTGAGATAGTTGCCTTACCAATTCTAACGACACACTTCAAACGGTAGGAATGGCGTTTACGACAGGCGGTAGTGCAGATCCTTCCTTGTACGAGAACAAGGGCAAACTGCACTGAAAGGTTGGTGATAAATATTCAAAAAGGTTTTGAAAAGAGGTTTAAACATGGTGACATAGTTTATTGGTGCAATAGAAGTGGAAATGAATATAGTGTGAAATACGGCAGAGTAGACGAACAATTTTCTGATGCTGTATGTATAGATTTATTGAAAGCAAAAGAAACAAGATATATAGATGGAGTTCCGATTGATGAATTTAAGGATAATCAAAAATATAGAAAACTTCCTAAAGGCTGGACATATGATACAAAACTATTTGATTTGGAATGGAGAACCGATCCTGAAGATGAAAAATTATTTAATGAATTATGTGTACGGATAGACGATCCTGAGTCGATCAAGAAAGCGTATGAAGCAGGTTTGCTTGTTAAATCCGATAAGATTTTTCATGGAAATATTGAAACTGATATTACCAAAGAAGGGTTCCGTATTATTAAGAAATACCCCATGTGGCAGCATCATATAACTCATGTGAGCATCAGACCAGATAAAGTTTATTTTACATATCAAGAGGCAAAGGCTGAAGTAGAAGAGTATCTTGCAGAATTTAGGAGACAAGCTACATTATCTGATTATGAATGGGCAGTAGAGGAGATTAACAAAACTCTTAATCATTGGAAAGTATTTCAGGATGCTACAGACGAGGAAGTGAATG